>NZ_SSOL01000071.1:0-287954 GCF_029871275.1 Pseudomonas sp. BN414 | reverse complement strand
GTCGATGGCACGACGACGTCGGTGTTCAACTTCCAGTGGCAGTCGTCGGTTAACGGCGTGACCTTCACCAATATCCCGGGGGCCAATACGGCCAACTTCACCCCGGGTGCAGCGCAGGCCGGCCTGTTCCTGCGGGTGGTCACCAGCTACGTCGATGACAGTGGGTTCAACAACTCAGTAGCGTCGGCGGCGACCGGGCTGGTGGGGGCGTTGTTCAGTGGTGGGGTGGGTGCTGATACCTTCCTCGGCACAGTGGGTGATGATATAGCCAACGGTGGTGACGGCAACGATGTCCTGTGGGGGGCGCTCGGCAACGACACCCTCAACGGTGACGCGGGTGACGATTTCCTCATCGGTGGAGACGGTGCAGATACGATGGCCGGTGGTGCCGGCAACGACACCTATGGCGTCGACAATGCCCTGGACCTGGTGAACGAGTCCGCCGGTGGTGGTACCGACATGGTGTTGACCATCTTGCCGAACTACACGTTGGCGGCCAACCTCGAGATCCTTCAGTTCATCGGCAGTGGTTCGTTCATCGGTTTCGGCAATGAACTGAACAACGGCCTCTTTGGCGGAGCTGGCAACGACTTCCTCATCGGTGGAGAGGGGGCGGATGCGATGGTCGGTGGAGGTGGGGATGATACCTATGGCGTCGACAATGCCCTGGACAATGTGATCGAGTTTGACGGCGGTGGCACTGACTTTGCCTTGACCATCCTGTCGAGCTACACATTGGCGGCCAACGTCGAGATGCTCGAGTTCATCGGTAGCGGTTCGTTCACTGGATTCGGCAATGACCAGAGCAACAGCCTCTTTGGGGCGGCTGGCAACGACGTCCTCATCGGCGAGGGGGGCGCAGATGCGATGGTTGGTCGTGGCGGCGACGATATCTACGGCGTCGACAATGCCCTGGACACGGTGATCGAGTTTGACGCTGGTGGCACCGATTCTGTCCTGACGACGCTGTCGAGCTATACGCTAGGCGCCAACGTCGAGAACCTCATGTTCCTCGGCAGCGGTTCATTCAACGGCACGGGCAATGAGTTGAACAACGGTCTCATTGGGGGTGCCAGTGCTGATGTGCTCACCGGTGGAGCAGGGAATGACTCCATGGTGGGTGGTCTGGGCAATGATACGTTCGTGTTCGCCGCGGGGTTCGGTAACGACAGCATCCTTGACTTCGACTCCGACCCGGTGGGTGGTCAGGACCTGATGAACATAGCTGCGCTCGGCATCACTGCAGTGAACTTCGCGACCAGCGTCGGCATCGCCGACCTGGGTGAGAATACTCAGGTCACCATCGGTACCGACAGCATTACCCTGGTGGGTGTGGCGGATGCCACCACCGTGACCCAGGCGGACTTCATCGTCGGCTGAGGAGGCGACAACAAAGCGCGAAGCAGTGCGGCATGGGGGGCGAGTCGACCCCATGCCGCATTTTTTTATCCGTCGATTACCGAAATGGCGAAGATGACTTGAGCCGGATGAGCGCGTGGGCAGCCCGCGAGTTCCTCAAGCGATGGAGGCTGTGCACTCGACATTTCGCTTCTGCAAGTCATATCAGAATGCCATGGCCCGTTGAGGTTTCGGGCGCGTCCAGGTAAACCCCATTAGAGGTAGCCCACGCGCATCCGCTGGAGCGTGTCCGGCACAGTCGTCCGCGGACTCGGCTCGTGGCAAATGGCGTGCTGAAGAAGAATTTTTCCTGGGTCGACCAACGCTCGTCACTTCACATCAATCAGGGTAGATTACAAGCCCGCGAGTGATTGGTACGAGAACCTCTATTCCGGGGGCTCTTCCTTCTCGCGGTTCCCATCGCGAAACGCCAACAGCTGTAGATCGAGAGTCGAAAAGCCGGGGCCGCTCAGCTGAGAGTTTCTGGACGAGCGAACCTGTGTGGCAGAATACGCGCCCGCTTCTAGAGCAGCCCACGATCAAGGACAAATGATGCACGGATCACCTGTTTTCAATGCACCTCGATGGTCTAGTGATATAGATCTTCTTGGCTTGGCAAAGAGCCTCTGGGCTCAAAAGTTGTTAATTGCATTCGTGACATTGGTGGTTGCTATTGGTGCTGCGTCCTACGCATTTTTGAGCCCGCCGATTTATCAGGCCAAGTCTAGTTTGTTGCCACCGAAAATCAGCGATATCGCTGGCTATAACCTTGGGCGCAAGGAAGCTAACTTGCCTAGTGTCGGAGTGGCGGATGTATATGGTGTGTTCACTCGCATTCTTTTCTCCGAAACATTGCGGCGTAAGTTTTTTCGTGAGGTATATCTTCCCTCTCTTCCCGGCGATAAACCAGTGAATGCTCAAGAGTATTTATGGGATGCCTTCAATCGTACATTGACAGTTAGAGAGCCTGACGCAAGAAGCAAGCCTGGAAATTATGAAGTTAGCGTAGTGCATAAAGATCCTCAACTAGCAGCTGAGTGGACAAATTTGTTTATCCGCTCAGCTGCTGTGCTAGCAAGTGTTGACATGCAGCGAAACATGTTGAGTGAAATTGACACACGCGCGCAGGCCATTCAGCGACGCATTGATGTTTTGCGTGCAACGGCACTCAAACAGCGTGAAGATCGTATCGCGCGCTTGCAGGAAGCGCTTAAAGTGGCAGAGGCCGTAGGTAAGAACGCGCCTGAGGTGACGGAGGGGCGGATCTCTTCGGATGGTGAGTTGTCGTCTTTTGTCGATGGAAGTCTGATGTATATGCGTGGCGCAAAGGCGATTCGTGCCGAATTGGAAGTGCTGCAGGCGCGAAAGTCGGATGACCCCTTCATTACTGAATTGCGCGACCTGCAGAGTCAATTTGAGTTTCTATCGGGAATTGGTCTGGAATCGGATAAGTTCGCGGTTTTTACCCTTGATAGTGTCGCAGAAGCTCCCGAATCGCCGATAAAACCCAAGAAAGCATTTATCGTTGCCCTGGGTATAGTGTTGGGTGGAATGTTGGGCGTATTCATCGCTCTGCTGCGCTCAGCAATTAAGAGATAAATTTAAGTTACTCCGGATCTTGTTGGTAGCCGGAGTACCACTCTTGAGTTCCCTTGTTAAGCTGAGTGCATTGCTAAGCGCTGGGCCGGGTACGGCAAGGCAATCGATGGAACTTCGGCGTGAAAAGGTAGTCGATGCCGAATCGGCTCTGGTGCATCGTGCGGGCAGGCGCAGCGGCCAACATCACGATCTGCCAGGTCGATCGGCAGCTGCTTGGTGATGAAAGCGTGGCGTGTGCCGATGCGGGCAAGCAAAAAGCGCCAAGGCTATTGTGCATTCAATAGCGGTTTGCTGACAAAAGAGCTTTGCATCGCATCGTTTCTTCGCTGAGCAAGAATGGCTACGGTGATTACTTGTTGTCTTTGGTAGAGGATTTGCAATGAGCGACAAACCAATTTACGTGACCCAGCCGTATCTGCCGCCGCTGGACGAGTTTATCCCCTATTTGCAGCAGATCTGGGACAACAAGATTCTCACCAATGGCGGGCCGATGCACCAGCAGTTGGAAGACGCGCTGAGCGATTACCTTGGAGTCGAGCACATCGCCCTGTTCAACAACGGAACTATCGCGTTGCTTACCGCGTTGCAGTCGCTGCGCGTGACTGGAGAAGTGATCACCACGCCGTATTCATTCGTTGCCACTGCCCACTCGTTGTTGTGGAATGGGATCAAGCCGGTTTTCGTCGATATCGATCCGGACACCCTTAACCTAGACCCGAGCAAAATCGAAGCCGCTATCACCCCGCAAACCACTGCGATCATGCCGGTACACTGTTACGGCCACCCCTGTGATGTCCAAGCCATCCAGAAAATCGCTGATAACTACAACCTGCGAGTGATCTACGATGCTGCTCACGCCTTCGGCGTCCAGGATGCCGAAGGCAGCATCCTTCGGCATGGTGATTTGAGCGTGTTGAGTTTCCATGCTACCAAGGTCTTCAATACCCTTGAGGGTGGGGCGATCATCTGCCCAGACGCCAAGACTAAACAGCGTATCAACCACTTGAAGAACTTCGGTATTGTCGATGAAGTTACCGTGGTTGCGCCCGGTATCAATGGCAAGATGAGCGAAGTCAATGCAGCCTTTGGCCTACTTCAACTCCAGCACATTGAGCGCGCGCAGGCTCGACGCAAAGAGATCAACAGGATCTATCGCGAAATGTTGAAAGATGTGCAAGGAATTCACATCGTTGAAGAAGCCGGCGAGGCCGTAGCTAATTATTCTTATTTCCCAGTCCTGGTTGAAACCGACTACCCACTCAGCCGCGATGAACTGTATCTGAAGCTCAAGAACAACAATATTTTTGCGCGACGCTATTTCTACCCGCTGATTAGCGAGTTTCCCATGTATCGCGGAATGCCGTCAGCTCAGCGCGGAAATTTGCCAGTGGCATTTGACGTGGCAGAGAAAGTTCTATGTTTGCCGATTTACCCAGCTCTTAATGACTGCGACATCTCGCGGATCGTTAATTTCGTGAAGGGTAATTAATATGGGGCTTCTTTCGCGCGAACAGATCGCTGAAATGGGATTTGCCCACGTGGGGGTGAATCCGCGTCTCTCCGACAAGGCCTCATACTATAATTGTCAAAATATCAGCATTGGAGACAATGTGCGGATTGATGACTTTTGCGTTCTATCTGCCGGAGTTGGTGGGATTTCAGTCGGAAACTATATTCATATCGCTGTGTATACCTCGCTGATTGGCGCTGGAAGAATTACTCTTGGTGACTTTAGCAATATTTCATCAAAAGTCGCTATTTACAGCAGTAATGATGATTACAGCGGTGCGAGCATGACGAATCCGATGGTGCCTGAAGAGTTTACAAATGTTTTTCATGCAGATGTTGGTATCGGACAACATGTGATCATTGGTGCAGGTAGCATCGTCCTGCCAGGTGTTACTCTCGAGGAAGGCGTGGCGGTAGGAGCTTTGAGCCTGGTTACCAGGACGTGCGAGGCTTTCGGTATTTACTCGGGTGTGCCGGCAAGACGGATTAAGGAAAGAAAAAGGGATCTATTGACGTTGGCGCGTGAGTTTTTGAAGGAATAGGTCGGAATTCTCTTGATATCCATGGTCGAAAATAAACTGCAAGATAAATTAAAGCTGTGAATTATCCTCTCAAGCGGAACATAGTAGCCAACTACGCCAGCCAGATTTACGTTACTGCAGTCGGTATTTTAATTCTGCCCCTGTATATAAAGTATATGGGGGCAGAGGCCTATGGGTTGGTTGGTTTCTTCACCATGCTGCAAACCTGGTTTGCGCTGCTGGATGTTGGGCTAACGCCCACTATCGGACGAGAAACCGCCCGGTATAACGGCGGTGCAATGTCAGCACTGGCTTACCGGCAGTTCTTTCGTGCCCTCAATATCATCTTTGCCGGCATTGCCGTGATTGGCGGTGGTGGTTTATGGTTGTTGTCTGATTTCATCGTAGCCCACTGGCTCAATGTGGCGGAACTACCGCTGGACGATGTAGTTCTAGCCGTGGAGATCATGGCATTCAGCGTGGCACTGCGCTGGACGGGCGGCCTCTATCGCGGTGTTATTGCGGGCTTTGAGAGTTTGGTATGGCTAAGTGGCTTCAATGCGTTGGCCGCTACGGTGAGATTCCTTGGTGTATTCCTAAGTATGTGGTTGTTTGGATTTACACCTTTCGTATTTTTCATGTATCAACTAGTTGTTGCCCTGGTTGAGTTGATACTGGTCTTCATCAAGGCTAAAAAATTACTGCCTCGTGTTGATGCAGGTGAAAATATAGGTTGGTCGTTCCGTCCAGTTTCTTCTGTCATTAGGTTCTCGCTGACTATTGCTTTCATTTCATCAGTTTGGATTTTTGTCACTCAGGCCGACAAGTTGGTGTTGTCGGGGATTCTATCGCTGGAAGAGTATGGGTATTTCACCCTGTCTGTCCTGGTTGCGAGTGGCGTGATTGTTGCCGCGTCACCTATCGGTATGGCGGTGATGCCCACTATGGCTAGGCTCCGGGCTGAGGGCAATGATCAAGAAATGATGAAGGTTTATCATAACGCAACCAGGCTGGTAAGTTTGATCGGTGGGTGCGGTGCGGTCGTATTAAGCCTGTGTGCGAAACCACTCACGATGATGTGGATTGGTGATGCAGAGATCTCGACTAAAATAACCCCGATAATTCAGTTATATGCCGCAGGTAACGGTTTTCTGGTCGTGGCGGCCCTCCCGTACTATTTGCAATATTCATTAGGGAATCTCCGCTGCCATGTGATTGGAAGCGTGGGGCTGGCTTTCTTGTTGCTCCCCTTACAGGTAATAGCAGCCATTAAGTTCGGCGGTGTCGGTGCCGGTGTGGTTTGGGTTTCCATGAACGCGCTGTTTTTATTGGTGTGGGTTGCATACACCCATAGAAAGCTGATTCCCGGTATACATTTTTCTTGGTTGTATAGAAATGTCCTTCTAATTGTTTTGCCGGCACTTTCCATCTCTGCACTTTTGGCGATGCTGGATGTGGGGTTTGTGACAAGAATTGATGCCGCTTTAATAGTGGTTTCTTATTCTTTCGGAATTATGGGGGTTTCATTGATGACTTATTTATTCCTGAGAAGGTTCGCGAATGAACTATGATGAGTTCGCTTCATCTGGGTTGAGCAGGCCGAGAAATCGCCAGCTGCGAACTGAGGCCCAGATCATGCAAGATTGGGGAGGGGCAGAGGAGATTGCCGTCAGTATAGTGCTCGTCTCCTTTAATCAGGAGAGCTATATAGAGGATGCTCTTGCTGGTGTGTTATCGCAGAAAACAAGTTTCCCTTTTGAAATTATTTTGCATGATGATGCTTCAACGGATGGAACCAGAGAAATACTTGAGAAGTATGCCCTTGAGTATCCTGAAATAATCATACCTGTACTGAGGACGGTCAATATATTCTCCAAGGGAGGAGCGCCTTTCTGGGAAGGAATGAAGAACGCCAGAGGAAAGTATGTAGCGATATGCGAAGGAGATGACTTCTGGATAGATGATGGGAAGTTGGCGAAGCAATATCGATTTATGGAAGATAACAGTGGCGCCGCGTTTTGTTGCCACAATGCCAGCGTGCATTATGTGGGAACTGGAGAGGTTAAAGATTTCAATACGAAACTGAGTAGTGGCTATTATTCAACTAGAGACTTGGTTCTGAGAAAGTGGTTCATCCCGACAGCATCTCTTTTTTTCAGAAGAGAGATTGCAAATAGAAGGATACCTGCATGGTATGGTCAGGTTAGAAGTCAAGATCTCGCTCTTGAAATTGTCCTTTCCTTGGAGGGGGACCTGTGGTATCAAAACGAAAAATCATCAGTCTATAGGAAAAATGCGATTGGAAGTTTGAGTGCAAAAAAAGAAGTTCCTTGGGCGCATTTGCATCTTAGGATTGATCTGTTTAAGAAGTTGCGTGGCGAGTTTCCGTACATGAAGCGGTATTTGATATGGATTGATATCCTTATTACAAATTTGAAGATTGCGTATTCAAGAATCTTGACAAATATGAATAATAATGGCTAGTTCATCAGTGTTCCGATTCCTTTTATTTGTTTTACTGTTCTTGTTTGTTTACGGGCCGCCTTTTAGAGGCTTGCCAATAAATATATCTGCACTCCTTTCTTTGGTTGCCTATTCTCATCTGCTGTATATGGGGAAGTTGGGCGAGGCGTTTTACGTGTTTAGGCGTGAGATGCTTTTGCTATTTTTCTTGTGTCTATACTCGGTTTTTGTGTCCGTATTTTCTGGGGAGGCAGTCAACTACAGTATTTTTATTATTCTTTTTCTTAATATTCCCGTCTGTTGCTGGCTTTTCTATTGTTTTATGAGGGCTTCCTCTAGCCTGGGAATGGACCCTTATTTTTATTTCGTCAGGATGCTGGGAGTTATTGCGGCAGTTTCTTCAGTCCTCTCGTTGGTCATGTGGGTTAACCAGGATTTTGGGAATTATGTGAAGTTCGGAATCATGAAGTATGACGCTGAACTTATGGTGTATCAGATGCATCGGGGGTTCGGGCTGAGTGATGAATTGCTTTTCTCATATTCATTGGTTCAGGGTTGCATTTTATTGATTGTTGTTGGGTACTTTGGTCTTCGCGTTAGCACGCTTGCGCTGGCTGCTCTTGTTTTTTTGTCAATTTCCGTTAACGCAAGAATTGGATATGTTCTGTTTTTGGGCTTGCTGTTTTTGCCCGGGGTTTGGAGTTTGAAGAGTTGGTTGTTGGTAATCTTCTCTGCGTCGTTTTTTTTGGCGGTTATTTTCTTTTTAGGAGATATCGCAATATTTGATTTTGTTTTTAATCAATTTGAATATTTTTATAATGACATTATGGGGCGGACTGGAACTAGCACGCTGTCGATCTTGTTCGGCGAAATGTTCTTTTTGCCGGAATCAGTGTTGGGGCTCATATTTGGGACCGGAGAGAACGTATTTTATCGCGCGGTCGGCGGTAGTGATGTCGGTTACGTGATACTTTTGCATTTTGGAGGTATCTTGTATTTGACGGGGGTGCTTGTGTTTTTCGCACTCTGTTTTGTTCGTGGTAGAAGTGTTGGTGGGGACTTTGTCTCGTTAATTGCTATTCTTTTTATGGCTATAATGGCTCATTTTAAGGGCTTGTTTTTCGCTCCCAAGCCTGGCTTGCATCTTTTTCTAGTTGTTTATGTTTTTTATATACTTGGCGCTTTGTATAGAAAATCTCCACTAGAGGATTGGCGGTAAAAGGTATGCGGATTGTATTTGTTGGTGGTTTGTTCCCTGATGTTCAGCGCAAGGAGATCCTAGAGCGTTCTAAAGGGGTCATCCAGAATGCGGCAGACTCCTTTCAGTTTGGACTGCTGAAGGGGCTTGATGCTGTTGTTGATGATGGGATTGAAATTCTAAATCTTCCGTTTGTTGGGTCTTATCCTGCTCGCTATACTCACGCATATTTTCCTGGGTGTTTTGATAAGCTCTTCAAGAAAACATCGGTGAAAGGTATAGGTTTTTTAAATATATCCATAATCAAGCATTTTTCTAGATTTTTTTCTTTGTTGAATGCTCTTCGAAAGATCAGGTTCTCATCTGATGATGTGCTGATGATGTACTCTGTTCATTTGCCGTTTTTAGCAGCTGCTTATTTTTTGAAAAAAATCAGGAAACCTTACCCTAAGGTCTGTTTGATTGTTCCTGATCTGCCTGAGCATATGTCAGATAGTAAAGATATACTGTACAGGTTGTTTAAGAGAATTGATGTCTTCTTGATTGATAAGTTGTTGGGTTCGGTTGATTGCTATGTGTTATTGACATCTGCAATGGCGGAAAGGTTAGGCGTTACAGAGCAGCGTTTTGTTGTGGTTGAGGGTGTGGCTGTTGAGCCGGAAGTTCATGCTGACCAAGTCGAGTCTGATAGAAGGATAGTGTTTTACTCAGGCACTCTAGCCCGTAGGTATGGGGTGTGCGACTTGGTCAGTGCATTTAGAGAAATCTCAGCCCCCGATTGCGAACTGTGGATTTGTGGTGATGGTGATTCCAGGGAGTACATCGAGTCGGTTGCCTCTCAAGACCCCCGGGTTAAATACCTGGGACAGTTGCCTAGAGACCAGGTTATCAAAATTCAACATCAGGCCACGCTGCTGGTGAACCCTCGATCTGCGGAGGGGCTTTACACGCGCTACTCATTCCCGTCGAAAATAATGGAGTACATGGTCTCTGGGCGCCCAGTCGTCATGCATAGGCTGCCGGGAGTCCCGGCGGAGTACTATGATCATTGTTATGCTCCGCGGACTGGCGACACGCAAGGGCTAAAGGAATGCTTGCGGCATGTTCTGAGTCTTGATGAAGATAAGTTGATTGAAGTTGGCAGTTCGGCGAAGAGATTTATTCTCGAGAATAAATCAAGTACTAGCCAGGGCGCGAAAATAAAGGATTTTTTAAAGAGGGTGTTGCATGAAGAATAAAATTTTGCTTATCACGGGTGGCACAGGTTCTTTCGGTAACGCTGTACTCAAACGTTTTCTTGATACGGAAATTGCTGAGATCCGGATTTTCAGCCGGGATGAGAAGAAACAAGATGACATGCGTAAGCGTTATGGTAACCAAAAGTTAAAGTTCTATATTGGTGATGTGCGGGATTATCAGAGCGTACTGAACGCTACTCGTGGTGTGGATTATATTTTTCATGCTGCGGCGCTCAAGCAAGTACCATCATGTGAGTTTCACCCGATGGAGGCGGTCAAGACCAATGTGCTTGGCACTGAGAACGTACTAGAGGCCGCAATCCAGAATCAGGTCCAGCGCGTGGTGTGCTTAAGCACCGACAAGGCGGTCTATCCAATCAACGCAATGGGTATATCCAAGGCGATGATGGAAAAGGTGATGATTGCCAAATCACGTAATGATAACAATACCATCATCTGCGGAACGCGTTACGGCAACGTCATGGCCTCGCGAGGCTCCGTGATTCCGCTGTTCATCGAACAAATTCGTGCCGGCAAACCGCTGACGCTGACCGACCCCAACATGACTCGTTTCATGATGACTCTGGCCGACGCTGTGGATCTGGTGCTGTATGCCTTCGAGCATGGCAACAACGGTGATTTGTTCGTGCAAAAGTCACCGGCTGCCACTGTAGAAGTTTTGGCAAAAGCGTTGACACAAATGCTCGATAAACCTGACCACCCTATTCAGGTGATCGGCACTCGCCATGGTGAGAAGCTTTACGAAGCGTTGCTCAGCCGAGAGGAAATGGCCTGCGCTGAGGATATGGGCGCGTATTTCCGAGTTCCCCCGGATCTGCGTGATCTAAACTACGCCAAGTATGTGGAGCAGGGTGAGGAGAAGATCTCCCGCCTCGAAGACTATAACTCGCACAACACCGAGCGTCTGGACGTGCAGGGAATGCAGCAGCTGTTGCTCAAGCTGGATTTCATGCGTGCCATTAAACGCGGCGAACACGCAGTACCAGAGGAGTGATCGATGAAAGTACTGATCACCGGTGCCAATGGTTTTGTTGGCAAGAACTTGGTTGCTCATCTCGGGGAGCGCGCGGATGTCGAACTGCTGTGCTTCACTCGGGAGGATGATGTTTCTCAGTTACAGGCATTAATGCCCGAAGTGGATTTCGTATTTCATTTGGCGGGGGTGAATCGCCCGCAGAATCCACAAGAGTTCAAGGCCGGTAATACTGACCTTACCCAGGCACTTTGCGATGCTATAGAGGTGAATGGCAAGCCTGTGCCTGTGCTTTACACCTCTTCGAGCCAGGCTGAACTGGACAACCCCTACGGCGCCAGCAAGCGCGGCGCCGAGGACGCGTTGCTTAAACTGGCAAGCAAGACTGGCTCTTCGGTGCACCTGTTCCGTCTGCCCAATGTCTTCGGCAAGTGGGCTCGTCCGAACTACAACTCGGCGGTAGCGACCTTTTGCCACAATATTGCCCATGATCTGCCAATTCAGATCAATGATCCGGACGCATGCATCAAGTTGGTGTATATCGACGATGTGATTGCTCACTTCATTGCGGTCATGGATGGCCAGTTGTCCGGCGAGCCTTTTGCGAGTGTAGAGCCGCAATACACTATCAGCGTAGGAGCCTTGGCCGAGCAATTGCGGGCATTTCGCGATAGCCGCACGAGCCTGATCAGTGAGCCGGTTGGGAAAGGTTTGGTGCGTGCGCTGTACTCCACTTATGTCAGCTACTTGCCGCCGGAGCGTTTTACCTATCAGGTACCCAAGTACGGTGATCCGCGAGGGGTTTTTGTGGAAATGCTCAAGACTGGTGATAGTGGGCAGTTCTCTTACTTCTCGGCACACCCTGGCGTGACTCGCGGTGGGCATTATCATCACACGAAAACCGAAAAGTTCCTTGTGATCAAGGGCAAGGCATGCTTCCGTTTCCGGCATATCGTGTCCGGTGAGTTCTATGAACTATTCACCACCGGCGAGCAGCCGGAGATCGTCGAGACCGTTCCGGGCTGGACCCACGACATCACGAATGTGGGTGATGATGAAATGATCGTGATGCTCTGGGCGAACGAGATTTTCGACCGCGAGCGGCCGGATACCTATGCAAGGCCGATAGGGGCTGAGGTGTAGAGATTCGGTAGCGGTGCTTGCTCCGTTAGCGGTGGCAAGGTGCGACAAGGATGTGCCCTCCCGTGCGATTTCTTTGTAAGTGGGCGCTGTCCCCCTCGGTCTTTGTAGTTTTGAGTAGAGTCTTGCAATGAAAAAACTGAAAGTTGTCACTGTTGTAGGTACCCGCCCGGAAATCATTCGTCTGTCGCGGGTAATGGCTAAGTTGGATCAGTATTGTGACCATATACTCGTTCATACCGGCCAGAACTACGATTACGAGTTGAACGAGATTTTCTTCCAGGATCTCGGAATCCGAAAACCAGATCACTTCCTCAATGCCGCAGGCGCCAGTGGTGCGGAAACCATTGGCAATGTCATCATCGCTGTGGATCGTGTGCTGGCCGAGGTGCAACCGGAAGCCCTGCTGGTGCTGGGTGATACCAACAGCTGTATGGCCGTGATCCCCGCCAAGCGCCGCAAGATTCCAACTTTTCACATGGAAGCCGGTAATCGTTGCTTCGATATGCGTGTGCCGGAAGAAATTAATCGACGTATTGTCGACCACACTGCCGACATCAACCTGACCTACAGCACGATTGCCCGTGACTATCTGCTGCGCGAGGGCCTCTCTCCGGACATGGTGGTCAAGACCGGCAGCCCCATGTACGAGGTGCTGAATCACTATCGTGAAGGCATCGACGGGTCGGATGTTCTGGAGCGCCTCGGGCTCGAGGCCGGGAAGTTTTTCGTAGTCAGTGCGCACCGTGAGGAGAACGTCGACTCGGACAGAAACTTCCTCAAGCTAGTCGATGTGCTCAATGGCGTGGCGGCACATTACGGCTATCCGGTCATCATTTCGACCCATCCCAGAACGCAGAAACGCGTCGATGCTTTGGGTGTGGCGTTCCATGCCAACGTGCGCCTGTTGAAGCCGCTTGGCTTCAAGGACTACAACAAGCTGCAGCTGACTGCCAAGGCCGTGCTTTCGGATAGCGGCACCATCAACGAGGAATCCTCCATCCTGAATTTCCCAGCGCTCAATATCCGCGAAGCGCATGAGCGTCCAGAGGGCATGGAAGAGGCTGCCGCCATGATGGTCGGTCTTGATCTGGAGCGAGTCATGCAGGGGCTGTTCGTGCTGGAAAAGCAGGGGCGCGACGAACAGCGCAGCCTGCGCCTAGTCGCTGATTACAGCATGCCAAACGTGGCAGAGAAGGTCGTCCGCATCATCCACAGCTATCGCGACTATGTGATGCGCAATGTCTGGAAGGTACAGTAGTCGGCTTGACGGTCCAGTGTTCGTTGCCGGCTATGCTCAAAGATTCTTCAGCGCCGGCTGGCAGCCGGCCTTGGATTCTTGTTGCTCTTCGTGCGCTAATGCTCCGACGTCTGTCGCCTCAGCGATTTCGCGAAGCGTTTCTGATCGCAGAGGAAACCTGCGCTGGGTGATGGGCGTATTCAAGCGATCTGGCTTGGTCGGAAGATCCTCTCGACCTTCCTTAAGGAAGAACTGGTCCGGATTGCGGAGGTGGGCTGGGAGGGGCCGGTAATCCGGGAGGTAAATGCGCCAAACGGTAAGGCGTCGACCTTTTCGATCGCCGAAGAGGGCAGGGCACCTTGGAAGTTGAGCGGCTGATTGAGTTCGGCAAATAGCATCTCCGGCAATTTTTAGCTGGAGCTGGAAGGTGTGGGAACGCGCGAGGGATCGTGAGCTCATTCTCGCAAAGGATATCTGGCAACAGGTAGTCAGAATCGAAAGGTCGGATGGTGTGACACCTCCTACCAGGCGTGGCTCTGGCTACGCCACGCAAGTTGCCGTGAGGAGGACGTGGTTTTCGTGCGAGTTCAGCTTATTACTCAGCTATTCGACCCGGAGAATGCAATCAAGGGGCTTTCGTTCGTTCAGGACCTCGCCAGACGCGGGTATGAAGTCGAAGTTGTCACCACCTACCCAAGTTACCCCGGTGGCCAGATCTACCCGGGCTATCGGATGCGCCTGATGCAGTTGGAGACCATCGAAGGGGTGCGTGTGGTTCGCCTGCCTTCCTATGTGGCCCACGGCCGTTCGGCACTCAAGCGGCTGCTGAGTTATGCGTCCTTTTCGGCATCGGCGTTTTTCTATTCGTTGTTCGTCGGCCGCAAGCCGGATGTTATCTATTCCTACTTTCCGCCGATGGTTGGGGGAGTCGCCTGCGCCATCCTCGGTGGTATCCATCGACGGCCATTCATCTATGACGTCCAGGACCTCTGGCCCGAGGCTCTGGTTGCCACGGGCATGCTCCGCAATCCTCGCGGAGTTAGCTTGATCGAGCGCTGCGTTGGCTGGGTCTACAAGCGTGCGTCGGCCATTGTGGTGCTGTCCGAAGGCTACAAGCGCACGCTTGTCGCGAAAGGAGTTCCGGAGAGCAAGATTCATCGCATTTACAACTGGTGCGATGAGTCGAGGTTAAAGCGTTCCGATCCGTCTCACGGCAGCACAAGCAGCTTCGATATCATCTATGCGGGCAATCTGGGAGCCGCCCAGGCATTGGGCAGTGTGATCCAGGCCGCTCAGTTGCTTCAGCAGGACGGCGAGCGAGGTATCCGCTTCGTATTCATCGGGGATGGCATTGAAGGCCAGCGCCTCAAGGAGCAGGCGGCCTCTCTGGGCTTGGAGAATGTGGAGTTTCGCGGCAGTGTTCCGCCCGAGGCCATCGGCGCCGAACTTTCGAAAGCCGACGCATTGCTGGTGCACCTGGCGGATGATCCGGTTTTCGAAATTACTGTGCCGTCCAAGACCCAGGCCTACATGGCGATGGGCAAGCCCATCCTAATGGCGGTGGCAGGGGAGTCGGCGGAAATCATTCAGAAAGCTGGCGCCGGAATGATTGCGAGGCCCTGCACGCCGGCAAGCATTGCCGAGACTGCGTTGCAAATGGCTCGGAGTACGCCCGAACAACTGGCGGTGTTTGGCGCAGCGGCTGAAGGCTACTATCGAGAAAATATGTCCCAGAAGAATGGTGTCGAGCATGTTTCTCGTATCCTGACCCTGGTAACGGAAAAATTTGGACATGCCTGATTCCAACAGCGTTGCTGTTCGCCCTGCGTTGCTTTCGGATCTGCCTATAGTGGCGAAGATTCATCAAGTGGCCTTTCCAGACTTCCTGATGACCCTTCTGGGACCTTCATTTCTTCAAGCGTATTACCAGACGGTATTTGATTACGCGGAGAGCTTGTTTCTAGTGGCCGAGGACGATGAAGGAAAACCTTTAGGGTTCGTCGCAGGCTTCGCCCAGCCGGACAAGTTCTATGCCCTCTTGGGCTCGCGCAAGAAACGCATGATGATTTCAGCGGCGCTGCATCTGTCGATTCGCCCTAAGCTGTGGAAGCGTGTACTGGAAAACATGAAACTGGTCTCGCAGCGATCCACTGATAGTAGTCAAGATGACTTGCTCCGGGTTGAACTGGCATCTATCGGAATTTCGCCTGCTCAGGGGCGTCGAGGCAATGGAAAAGCTCTGGTCAACGCATTCCTTGGCAGCGCTAGGGAAAAGTCGGCCGACATAGTCGAACTCAGCACCGATGCGAACGGCAATGATGCGGTCAACGGATTTTATCGGGATCTTGGATTCACTCTATCAATGTCAGAAGAGCGAGCAGGCGGCCGGCTTATGAACCACTACGCCTACGACTTGCGTCGCCTTAAAGATTGAATTCCACCTAATCGATTAACAGCAAGGTGTGTAAAGAATAATGAGCAGCTCGAGTGTTCCGTTTCTGCCGTTCGCTCTTCCCGAAATTGGCGAGGAAGAGATTGCAGAAGTTGTCTCTTCGCTTCGTTCTGGTTGGGTGACCAGTGGCCCAAAGGTCAAGCAGTTCGAACGCGATTTTGAAGAGTGGCTCGGAGGTGGCGTGGAAGCCATTTCCGTCAACTCCGCAACTGCCGGCCTGCACCTGGCGCTAGAGGCATTGGGCATCGGCCCAGGCGATGAGGTCATCACCACGACCCACACCTTCACCGCTACGGCCGAAGTCATTCGCTACCTGGGTGCCGATCCGGTTTTCGTCGACGTGGACGCCGATACGCTATGCATCGACGTAGATGCCATCGAGCAGGTCATCACGACTCGCACCAAGGCCATCATCCCGGTGCATTTCGCTGGCCGCAGCGCGGATATGGACAAGATCATCGACATTGCCAAGCGGCATGGCCTGAAGATTGTCGAGGATGCCGCCCATGCGCTCCCGACCACCTGCGATGGCAGGCTGATCGGTAGCCTGGAAAGCGATGTTACGGTCTTCAGCTTCTATGCCAACAAGACCATTACCACCGGTGAAGGCGGCATGGTGGTAACCCGCAATGCGGAAATCGCCAAGCGCGCCAGAATCATGCGTCTGCATGGTATTAACAGGGATGCCTTCGACCGGTTTACCGCCAAGGTTCCTAGTTGGTATTACGAGATTGTCGCGCCGGGCTTCAAGTACAACCTGACCGACATTGCCGCTTCCATCGGCATCCATCAGCTGAAGAAGGCCCACGCTTTCCAGCAGAAGCGGCAATACATAGCCGACCGCTACAATGACGCCCTGGCGTCGCTGCCGCTGATTCTACCGCCAAAGGCTGCAGGCAATGACACGCATTCCTGGCACCTCTACGTTGTTCAGCTGGCCGATGATGTAGCGGTCGATCGGGCCGAGTTCATCGAGCGAATGTTCGCCCAGGGGGTGGGGATGAGCGTTCATTACGTTCCTCTGCATCAGCAGCCTTACTGGCGTGACACCTATGGCCTCACTCCGGAGATGTTCCCGGTCAGCCAAAGGATCTACGAACGTACTGCCACGCTGCCGCTCTACACCCGGATGACCGATGCCGATATCGACAGGGTCGTCTGTGCTGTGAAAGAGTCCCTGAAGTGATAACACGTCATGCTTAAGCGTTTATTTGATCTACTGGTGAGTGCACTTGCTCTGGTTTTTCTTTTTCCTATATTCCTTCTGATCGCAATATGGATAAAGATTGATTCTCCAGGCGAAGTCTTCTTCCGCCAGGAACGTGTCGGACGTTACGGCAAGATCTTTCGAATTCACAAGTTTCGCACCATGGCGGTTAATGCTGAAGCCAAGGGGCTTCAGTTGACCGTCGGCAGCGATCGAAGGGTGACCGGGGCCGGTGCTTTCCTGCGCAAGACAAAACTGGATGAACTGGCGCAGCTGCTCGATGTCTTTGTGGGGGACATGAGTCTCGTGGGGCCGCGGCCGGAGGTGCCTCGATACATGGATCAGTACCCCAAGGCGGTGCGCGCGGAGGTTCTATCGGTTCGGCCGGGCATCACCGACCGCGCGTCGATAGAATTCAGGAACGAGAATGAGATGCTGGCGACTTCGGCCGATCCGGAGCGCACTTATGTAGAAAAAGTGCTGCCCATCAAGCAGCAGTATTATCTTGACTACGTCCGCTCCCATTCCTTACTGGGAGACCTGAAGATCATTCTCGATACGGTCGTAGCTATTGCGACGAAGTGATTTAGCGTGCGCCTACGCCGACAGGGGAACCATTGCGATGACTGGAATTTGGTGAATGAGTAGCTTACGTACTGCCCTGTTGGGGCTTCCGCGGCGTCGCAAGCGGTTGCTGCAAATTCTCGTCGACGTAGTGCTCCTGTGGCTGGCGCTCTGGCTGGCATTCATCGTGCGCTTGGGTACCGACAACCTGATTGAGCCATGGGGAGGGTATCTGTGGCTCTTCGTGGCCGCCCCTCTGATTGCCATCCCACTATTTGTGCGGTTCGGTATGTACCGGGCGGTAATGCGTTACTTTGGTAACGATGCGCTGCTAGCTATTGCCAAGGCTGTCACGCTGTCGGCCCTGCTCCTCTCCCTGGCTGTATATTGGTACCGCGATGCAGCAGTCGTTGTACCTCGCTCGCTGGTGTTCAACTACTGGTGGCTGAGCTTGGTGATAATCGGTGGGTTGCGCTTGGGGATGCGCCAGTACTTTATGGGTGATTGGTTCTCAGCCAGCCACGCGATACCGTTTATGAATCGTGACGATGGATTGCCCAAGGTGGCGATCTATGGCGCAGGGGCTGCTGGTAACCAGTTGGTTGGAGCCTTGCGTATTGGGCGCGCGATGCGTCCAGTTGCATTCATAGACGATGACAGTGGCATTGCCAATCGGGTGATCGCAGGACTGCGGGTGTTCAAGCCCAAGCATATTCCTCAGATGATTGAGGAAACCGGGGCGCAGGAGATATTGCTCGCAATACCCTCGGCATCTCGTGGCCGTCGGCGCGAGGTACTGGAACTCCTTGAACAGTTCCCTCTGCATGTGCGCAGTGTGCCGGGGTTTATGGACCTCGCCAGTGGGCGTGTGAAGGTCGATGATATCCAAGAAGTAGATATCACCGATTTGCTCGGCCGTGATGCGGTTCCGCCTCAACAGGAGTTGTTCGAGCGTTGCATTCGTGGTCAGACCGTCATGGTGACCGGTGCTGGAGGTTCGATCGGTTCTGAGTTGTGCCGCCAGATCATGGCGAATGAGCCCACGACACTACTGCTGTTCGAGCACAGCGAGTTCAATCTATACAGCATTCATTCCGAACTCGAGCAAAGGATCGAGCGTGAGTCGTTGCCCCTACGGCTGGTGCCAATCCTCGGCTCTATCCGCAATCCCGAGCGGCTGCTTGACATCATGCGCACTTGGCAAGTGGACACCGTCTACCATGCGGCTGCTTACAAGCATGTGCCGATGGTGGAGCACAATATTGCCGAGGGAGTTCTGAATAATGTGATGGGTACTTTGTACACCGCCCAGGCTGCAGTGAGGGCCGGTGTCGAGCACTTCGTGTTGATCTCCACTGACAAGGCTGTGCGACCGACCAACGTGATGGGCAGCACGAAGCGACTGGCGGAGATGATCTTGCAGGCATTGAGCCGAGAGTCGGGACCGGTTTTGTTCGCTGATAAGGACGGAGTCCATCATGTGAACAAGACTCGATTCACCATGGTACGTTTTGGGAACGTGCTGGGCTCCTCTGGCTCAGTGATTCCAAGGTTCTATGCACAAATTCGTCGTGGTGGGCCAGTCACGGTGACTCATCCCAATATCACCCGTTACTTCATGACCATTCCCGAGGCCGCCCAGTTAGTGATTCAAGCTGGTTCGATGGGGCAGGGGGGCGACGTGTTCGTGCTGGATATGGGCGAGCCGGTGAAAATTCTTGAGCTGGCGGAGAAGATGATCCACCTTTCGGGCTTAAGTGTGCGATCGGAGAAGAATCCCCATGGTGATATCGGCATTGAGTTCAGCGGCTTGCGTCCTGGCGAGAAGCTGTATGAGGAGTTGCTGATAGGCGATAACGTTAGTCCGACCAATCATTCGATGATTATGAGGGCCAACGAGGATCATTTAAGCTGGGATTCGCTCAAAACTGTGCTGGCTTCCGTGCTCGAAGCCGTTCAGCAGGATGATTACGCTAGGGTACGTCAACTGCTACGGGAGACTGTAAGCGGTTATAGCCCGGAAGGGGAAATTGTCGACTGGATACATCTGCAGCGTCGAGTCGAGCCCTGATCTCATGAGGAAAGGACGGAGTACCAAGTTGTATTCTGTCCTTTCAAGGAAGAGAGCATAAGCAGCAAGAAATTTTCCTACGCGTAGCTCGTGCCTCCTCTTCTGATACAAATCTGTAATGCGATCAAAATTGCAGAGTCTTACGACTTAAATGTGATTGTTGCGGCGCTTGATATTTCAAACAGCCGGTGCGTATTTTGTACAAGCCGCCATCCAGAGCGGCCGTAGTGCACAAGGACAACAATCATGACTACCAAAGTCCGCAGCCCGCTCGCCGAGCGCCTGGCCGGGGTTGAAGAAATCGAGTGCGTCACTCCCGACCTGAATGGCGTGATGCGCGGCAAGGTGATGACGGGGGAGGGCTTCCTCTCGGGGCGGCGTCTGCAACTGGCGCGAGGCGTGTTGCTGCAATGCATCATGGGTGGCTATCCGCCTGCCCGCTTCTATGGCAGCGACGATGGTGACCTGGCCTTGGTCGCCGAGCCGAGCCAGGTGCATTGCCTGCCCTGGAGCGAGCGTTCGCGCGCCCTGGCCATCTGCGACGCCCAGGAATTGGACGGCCGCCCGTCCGGGCTGTCGACCCGGGGTCTGCTGCGAAAGATGGTGGAGCGTTATGCGACCTACGGCTGGAAGCCCGTGGTGGCGACCGAGCTGGAGTTCTTCGTCTTTGCTCCCAACCCCGATCCGACCCAGGCCTTCCTGCCGCCGATAGGCCTGGATGGTCGTCGCGAGGATGGCTGCTCGGCTTTCAGTGTGTCGTCCAACAACGGATTGCGGCCGTTCTTCGAAGAGGTGTATCGCGGCATGGAAGCCTTCGGCATGCCTCGCGACACCTTCATGCACGAAATGGGCGTCAGCCAGTTCGAAATCAATTTCCTGCATGGCGATCCGCTGCTCCTGGCAGACCAGACTTTCCTGTTCAAGCACCTGCTCAAGGAAGTCGCGCTCAGGCACGGTATCCAGGTGGTGTGCATGGCCAAGCCGTTGCCGCACACGCCGGGTAGTTCGATGCATATCCATCAGAGCGTGGTGACGCTCGACGGCGAGCAGAACATCTTCACTGACGCCAATGGAGAAGCGACCCCGGCCTTTGCCCATTTCATCGGCGGGCAGCAGGCGGCCATGGGAGATTTCACCGCGCTGTTCGCGCCCAACGTGAACTCCTACCAGCGCCTCTGCCACCCCTATGCCTCGCCCAACAACGCCTGCTGGTCCCATGACAACCGGGCAGCGGGCCTGCGCATTCCGGCCAGCGCGCCTGTGGCGAGGAGGGTGGAGAACCGTCTGCCCGGCGCCGATGCGAATCCCTATCTGGCCATCGCCGCCAGCCTGGCGGCCGGCCTTTACGGGATGGAACGACAGCTGCAACCGAGCGCTCCCATCCAGGGTGAATTCGAGGCTCCGGACGAGTTGTTGTTGCCCTGTACCCTGCACGCCGCTATCGAACGTCTGAAACGCAGCGATCTGGCACGTGAACTGTTCGGCAATGAGTTCATCGAAGGCTACATTGCTACGAAGACGATGGAGCTCTGCAGCTTCTTCGATGAGATCACTCCTTGGGAACGGCGCGTCCTCGCTGCTCAGGTCTGATCGCCCCAGGGCCGCCTTTTCGGGCGGCCCTCCCTGTACAAGAAGCCGCCTGGAGCGTCGATGCATCGGATCTGGAAGTCGTTTCGCGCACTGTATTTCGCCACCCTGCTCATGCTGATCGGCTCCGGCCTGCTCAGTACCTACCTCGGCCTTCGCCTCGCTGCGGACAAGGTGGATGGGCTCTGGGTCGGCGCCCTGATGGCGGCCAACTATTTCGGCCTGATCCTTGGTGGCAAGCTGGGGCACCGGCTGATTGCCCGGGTCGGGCATATCCGCGCCTACGTGGCCTGTGCCGGCGTGGTGACGGCGGCCGTGCTCGGGCATGGCCTGATCGACTTCCTGCCGGCCTGGCTGTTCATGCGGATGCTGGTGGGGCTCGGGATGATGTGCCAGTACATGGTGATCGAGAGCTGGCTCACCGAGCAGGCCGACGCCAGCCAGCGCGGACAGGTGTTCGCCGGTTACATGGTCGCCTCCTACCTGGGCCTGGTGCTTGGTCAGCTGGTGCTGGTCCTGCACCCGGGCCTCGGACCGGAGCTGTTGATGCTCGTGGCCATGTGTTTTGCGCTGTGCCTGGTGCCGGTCGCGCTGACCCGCAAGTTGCACCCGGCGCCCTTGCATCCGGCACCGCTGGAACCGCGTTTCTTCATCAAACGTGTGCCGCAGTCCATGACCACCGTGCTGGTTTCCGGTCTGGTGATCGGTTCCTTCTACGGTCTGGCGCCGCTCTATGCCACCGCCCAGGGTCTGCCGATCAACCAGGTGGGCCTGTTCATGGGGAGCTGCATCCTGGCTGGGCTCCTCGTGCAGTGGCCGTTGGGCTGGCTGTCGGACCGCCATGATCGCGCGGTGCTGATTCGCAGCACGGCGGCCTTGCTCGCGGTGTCGGCCTTGCCCCTGGCGATCATGCCCGCCGCGCCGCTGGAGGTGCTGTTCCCGGTCGGCTTCCTGGTCTGCCTGCTGCAGTTCAGCCTCTACCCACTCGCAGTGGCTTTTTCCAATGACCATATCGAAGCCGAGCGAAGGGTGTCGCTGACCGCCATGCTGCTGATCACCTTCGGTGTGGGGGCGAGCATCGGTCCGCTGTTGACCGGCGCCCTGATGAAGCTGTTGGGGCCGAACATGCTCTACGCGTTCGTGTGCTTCTGCGCCACGGTGTTGGTCCTTCGGGTTCGACCGGATGCGGTTACGGGGTTGCACCGGGTCGACGAGGCGCCGCTGCACCATGTGCCGACGCCAGACAACATGACCAGTTCTCCCCTGGTGGCGGCCCTCGATCCACGCGTCGATGAAAAGGCGGTGCACGACCAGATGCAGAACGGCGAGGCTCCGCCGCCCGAGCCGTCACCCGAGGAAATGCCGGAGCAACCGCAGCCCGATAAGTAGTGGCCCAACGCCACATCCCTTTTGCCCAATTATCGACGAGTGCGCCTACCCGAGCTTCAAGCCCAAGCCTGTCTTGGGACTTCAAGGAGGATCTGGTGATGTCGTTGAGCATATCCCTGCATCTGCTGGCCAGCGCTCCGCGGGCCGGCAAGCACCACCCCCGCCTGGTTCCGGAGTTGGGCGAGGAGGGGGTCAGCCGGTTGCATCGGCAATTGGTGGCACGCGTACTCAACCTGCCTCCACTGGGCTTCAGTGAGCGGATCTTCTGGATCGAGGATGGGCCGGACGAGGCCCTTGAAGCCCTGGCCGAGGACAACGACTGGATGGTCGTCGGCCAGCCAGTGGGAGACTTGGGGGAGCGAATGCGGCGTATCGCTGCCCTGGGACTTTCCGAAAACGATGCAGTGGTACTCATCGGCCAGCATTGTCCGATGCTGGACGCCGATTACCTGTCCGCCGCCTGCGAGGCGCTGCACGAGCATCAGGCGGTTCTGGGGCCGACGGAAGATGGCCGCTATGGCCTGCTCGGTCTGCGACGTGTCGATCCACGCCTTTTCGAAGCCATGCCCTGGGGCAGTGATCGGGTGCTGGCCTTGACCTGTGAGCGACTGCAACAACTGGATTGGCAGCACGGGCTGCTGCCGTCGCTCTGGGTGATGGACAGTCCCGAGCATTTGCCGCGCCTGGGGCGGCTGGGATTCAAGCTCGGGGTCGTCTGAGGCAGAAAGGGCCGGACGTGGAAAACAGCGACCGGCGATTGTGCGTTCCGAATCGACTGCTAGAAGAGTTCGTCCTTCTCGAAGCGACGCGCTTCACGTTGCAGTTGGTAGACGAAGCGTTCGACGTTGCGCTGCACCAGCCCGCTCATGTTGTGGAAGCGGATGCCGGCGAAGCTCATGCCGAGCTTCTCGTCGAAATGCAGATGGCGCAGTTCCACGGGAGTGGTAATGGGGCCGATGGGCATCCTGGCGCTGAAGCGCTCATAGACCTGTCCGGCTTGCAGGCGACCGCTGAGGTCTCCTTCGAAGCGCAGCTTGCAGCCGGTGGCCGAGATATCCAGCATCACGCCCTTGATCGCCGACGACAGCTTGTCACCGTCCAGTTCGATGGGGACTAACTGGCTCTGCTTGAGGGGGGCACGAAAGGCATTGCGGCGCTGGTGGTAGATCACCTCGTCAGGCAGCGGGCACCAATAGCAGCGACCTCCCTCGAACTCGCCGATCGTGGCTGCTTGCTGGGCCTCCCAGGCGATTCGCACGCCGTCGTGGAAGCCTTCGACACGGAAGGTTTCGCCATTCTTCAGAAAGCGTTCGCCGTCATTCGGGATCAATTCGTCGAGGGCGATCAGGCCACGGTCGCGGTCCACTTCAATCAGGTAGCTCTGGAAGCGCTGGTTCCGGTCGTGGAAGGTGACGATCAGCGGATCGTGATGCTGCTGCAACAGACGAAGGTTGGCCAGGATCTCTACGGGTGCCTTGAGCACCTTGGGGGGTTGAGGGCCGTTGACTTCGTGGAATGGGTTGGACACGGTCCAGGTCTCTCCGAACACAAACGCGGGTTACACAAAGAATAGTGGCATCGTGCCTCTATGTCTTTGTGCCTTTCTTGTAATGGCTTGTCAGGCCTGGCTGAGCGGGCGCTGCTGGCCGATTCTAGCGGCCGCACCGCGGCTGTCATAGAGGCTGGGCGTGTCACCGCCACGGAGGATGCCGAGCATATTGCCGATCGTCGCCCGGTTGGCGCGGATCAGTCGGCCATTACGCTCGTTGGTCGTCCTGCAGCGCTCCAGCAGCTCAGCCAGTTCGTCACTGCGATCAAGCAGTTCCTGGCCCATGGGGGAGCGCTCGGCGAGTTGCTGCAAGCCGGCGCGATCGGCGCTCAGTTGCAGGCTGGCCAGCAACTGGCTGCGCTGGCGGCCATGCTGGTCGAGTTGGGCAAGGAGGGGCTGCTTGTCGGCGAGGAGCTTCTCGAGGCGGACGAGGTCGCGCTCACCCAGAACCTGGAATTCTTCGTCCATCAGCTCAAGCAAACGCTTGGCGTGGCCGATATCGTCGGAGAACAGCTGAAGCAGGTTGGTGTCGTGCATACGCGCTCTGGGGCCTTAGCGTCCAAGTTCCCCAGCGCCGCCCGTGGACTAGCGCTGGGATTCGAAGTTCAGCAGCTTGCTGGCCACGCGCTTGCTGTCGACTTGATAAGAGCCGTCGGCAATGGCCTGCTTGAGCTTTTCCACGCGCTCCTTGTCCACAACGGGCAGGTCGCGCAGTTGTTCGCCGGCTTTCTGCAGCACTTGAGCTTCGCTGCTCAGCTGCACGGATTCGCCGCTTTTGGCAGCCGGAGCCTGCTCGCCGGTGTTCTGGGTCGCAGCAGTCTGGCCGCTGGTGACGGTTTCGCTCTTGCCGGCCTGGGTGCTGCCGGTACGCCCCGAGCTGGCGGGCGTGGGGCCGTTATTGAGCCGGTTGAAGTCGATAACCATGATGCTGAACCTCGGACGCTATTTGGACGCTTACCGTTTTATCGGCCCTGTCCGGGATAACTTTAGAAAATTCTTTCGTACCGGCTGAGTTTAGGAAATCAGCCCCGTCCGGCGCCAGCGCAATCATGCCTACATATCCACCTGAACCTGGCCGGGTCCCTTTACACGGGCCTTGATCACGCGGCCGGAACTCAGGTTGCGTACCCGTATCTGCTCACCCGGCGCGCCCTTGCTCATGGCTTCGCCCGGCATGCGTACATTGATCGCCGAGCCCACGGCGCTGATCACGACCTGGTCGCCCTTGCTCACCACCTCGGCCTGTTCCAGGTGCAAGGGCGCCAGCACCTGGTCGGAAACCAGCGAGCGTGTGGTCTTCTGGCCGATGATCTGCCCCGGATCGCTCAGAAAACCCTGGTTCAAGGTGCCGACGTCACGTTCGGCCAGGGCCACATCCTGATGAGTGATTGGAACGCCACGACGCAATGCCCGCGTAACCACCACCACTTCGCGATAGAGCTTCACCTGGGCGGGAACGAACACCGTCCAGGGCGAGCTGCCTTCACAACTGACTCGCACCGTGACGCGTCCCAGCGGCTGGGCAGGGCTTTCCAGCTTGGCCGTCAAATCCCTGTCGCATTCAGCCAGTCGCAGGCGGGGATCGAGCCGGTTGACCTGGATTTCACTGCGACCCTGGATACTGCCGCGCTGCAGATATTCTTCGACGGTGAACTCAAGAAAGCCTTCGGCCGTGCCGATAAGCACCTCAGGCGACGTCACAGTCGCACTCGACGCCGGACTGTAGCCGAGGCAGCACAAAGCGGGTAAAACAGCCGCAAGCATATTGCGGCGTTTTGCCATCAGGCGTCGGAAAAGCGTCATCATGGTGTTCATGCAAACTTAGAGGCAAGGCTCGTGCCGCCTGCTAGGCTGAAGCGGGCGCGCATCGACTTGTAATAGGAGTCTGGTCATGGCCGGTGTTTTGGATTCGGTTAACCAGCGTACTCAACTGGTCGGGCAGAACCGCCTGGAGCTGCTGCTGTTCCGTCTCGACGGGCCGCAGCTGTACGGGATCAACGTGTTCAAGGTGAAGGAGGTGCTGCAGTGCCCCCGTCTCACCCTGATGCCCAAGTCCAGTCCGGTCGTACGCGGGGTCGCCAATATCCGTGGGGGTACCATTCCGATTCTCGACCTGTCCATGGCGACCGGGCGCAGAGGCCTGGATGACCTGAAGAACAGCTTCGTCATCATCACGGAATACAACACCAAGGTGCAGGGTTTCCTGGTGCGCTCGGTGGAACGCATCGTCAACATGAACTGGGAGGAGATCCATCCGCCACCCAAGGGCACCGGTCGTGACCATTACCTGACGGCGGTCACCCGGGTCGACAAGCAGTTGGTGGAGATCATCGACGTCGAGAAGATCCTCGCTGAAGTGGCGCCTACCTCCGAGGTGGTGTCCGAAGGCGTGATCGACATCGACACCCAGAGCAAGGCCGTCAGCAAGCGGGTCCTGATCGTCGACGATTCCTCCGTCGCGCGCAAACAGGTGATCCGCTGCCTGGAAACCGTCGGCGTCGAGGTCAAGGCGTTGAACGACGGCCGCCAGGCCTACAACTACCTGCGCGAGCTGGTGGAGGAGGGCAAGGCGCCGGAACAGGAACTGCTGATGATCGTTTCCGACATCGAGATGCCGGAGATGGACGGCTATACCCTGACGGCGGAGATCCGCAACGATCCGCGCATGCAGAAGTTGCATATCCTCCTGCATACTTCGCTCTCGGGTGTGTTCAACCAGGCGATGGTGAAGAAGGTCGGGGCGGATGACTTCCTCGCCAAGTTCAAGCCGGATGACCTGGCCGCGCGAGTCGTGGAACGCATCAAGGTAACGGACGGGGGCTGATTCGGCCCCCTGACACGGAAACAGATCGGTGAGGCGCCCTTAGTGTCTTCAGGCAATGTGGAGTTCGAGCAGTTCCGGGTGTTCCTGGAAAAGACCTGCGGCATCCTGCTGGGCAGCAACAAGCAGTATCTGGTCTCCAGTCGGCTGAACAAGCTGATGGAGCAGAACGGCATCAAGACGCTGGGTGAGCTCACCCAGCGCATCCAGGGTTTTTCCCGTGGTGGCCTGCGCGAGCAGGTCATCGATGCCATGACCACCAACGAAACCCTGTGGTTTCGGGATACCTATCCCTTCGAAGTGCTGAAAAACCGGGTCCTGCCCGAGCTGATCAAGGCCAACCCGAACCTGCCGCTGCGCATCTGGTCGGCGGCCAGCTCGTCGGGACAGGAGCCTTTCTCCATTTCCATGACGCTCGACGAGTACGAGAAGATCAACCTCGGCCAGCTCAAGGCCGGCGCGCGCATCGTCGCCACGGACCTGTCCAGCTCGATGCTCACGGCCTGTCGCTCTGGCGAGTACGATAGCCTGGCCATGGGACGAGGCCTCTCGCAGGACCGTCTGGTACGTTATTTCGACCCAAAAGGGCCGGGGCGCTGGGCGGTCAAGCCGGCCATCCGCAGCCGCGTGGAGTTTCGCCCGCTGAACCTGCTGGACAGTTATGCCGCGCTCGGCAAGTTCGACATCGTTTTCTGCCGCAACGTGCTGATCTACTTCTCCGCCGAAGTGAAGAAGGACATCCTCACCCGCATCCACGCCACCCTGAAACCGGGCGGCTACCTGTTCCTCGGCGCGTCCGAGGCGCTGAACGGCCTGCCTGACCTCTACCAGATGGTCCAATGCAGTCCGGGGATCATCTACAAGGTGAAATGAAAGAGGGAGGCCAATGGCCTCCCTTTTTCAGTCACTCATGTAGGAGCCAGCTTGCTGGCGAACCGTAATTCGCGAGCAAGAACGAGGCGTCCCCCTCGCTCCTACACCAGGGTCAGTTTCACGTTGATATTGCCGCGCGTGGCGTTGGAGTAAGGGCAGACGATATGCGCCTTGTCCACCAGCTCCTTGGCAACCTGCTTGTCCAGCCCGGGCAGGGAAATCTTCAGTTCGACTTCGATGCCGAAACCTGTCGGCAGGGTGCCGATACCCACGGAGCCTTCTATGGAGGTGTCCTCGCTCAGCGTGATCTTTTCCTTGCCGGCGACGAACTTGATGGCGCCAAGGAAGCACGCCGAATAACCCGCCGCGAAAAGCTGCTCGGGGTTGGTGCCGTCGCCGCCAGGGCCGCCCAATTCCTTGGGAGTCGTCAGCTTCACATCCAGCACGCCGTCCGAGGACACGGCACGGCCTTCACGACCACCGTAGGCTTCGGCATGGGCGGTATACAGGGCTTTCTCGATGGGCATGGCGCGTCTCCGGTTAGAGGAAGAGACAAGCAAGCCTAGTCAAAGGATGCGACCTGCCCACTGCCGTTTGACCGAAAAGGCCGCGCGTCAGGCTGTCAGCCAGTCGATGAACAGGGCGAACAGTTCGGCCTGGGAGCTGATTTCCAGCTTGGTATAGAGATTCTTGCGGTGCATGCGCACGGTCTCCGGGGAGATTTCCAGCACCTTGGCGCTGGACTTGGCCGAGTGACCGCGCAGCAGCAGGTGGGCGATTTCCCGTTCGCGTTCGGTCAGGCGGTCGCTGCCGAAGTTCATGAAGGCCTCGCGTATCTGCTGGTTCAGCGCCGCCGCCGGTGCCGTGTGCATGGGGGCAGGTCCATGGCCATCGAGGCAGCGCACCAGCCCGCCGCGCTCGTCGAACTGGCGCATCAGTTCGCGCACCAGCGGGTGCGCCGTCCGTAGCAGCGCAAGTTCTTCCTGGCTGAAGCGTGCCCCACTGCGGCCCTGGTACACGCAGAGGGAAACCTTGCGTTGGCCACCCAGGTCGACGATGAAATGGGCGTCTTCCACCGAGCCGCACTTGAGGTAGTTGGTGCGGTAGTACTCGCTGCTGAAAAAGTCGTCCGGGGCGATTTCCGAGAGGTGGTAGAAGCCTTCGGCCAAGCCGTTTTCCATCGCCAGGCAGAAGGGGTCCAGCAGGTAGCCGCGAGCGTAGTAGCGCTCGATCAACGCCTCGCGGTATTCGGTGGGGATGCCGCACTGGTAGAGCGGTCGCGGCGCCAGTCCTTTGCACTCCAGGCCCAGCAGCACCGATTCGATGGGTACCAGGCTTCGCAGCGCATCGATCAGGCGCTCGCAGAATGAAGCTTCCGCAACGCTGGCCATGGCGCGAGCCAGCCCTGCATGCCAGGCATGCAGGGTGGCGGGCGTGGTTTTGTCAGAAGCGGTCTCGGTCATGTCCGGCAGTCTACTGGCGTCGCCAGGTAGCGGCCAGACTCCCTCAACTGCCGGCATAGTCGCCACTTCGCGCGAGGTCGGCAGCGGTTTCCAGGATGGCCTCGCGCAAGGTGCCGACGATCTCGTCCACCTGGGCGCGGGTAATGGTCAGCGGCGGCGACATCACGTTGAGGTGCACGATGGGGCGCACCAGCAGACCGCGTTTCTGCGCCCTCAGGTGAATCTGTTCGCCGATGTTCAGCTCATCGGGGAACAGGGTCTTGCTGGCCTTGTCGGCGACGAATTCGACGCAGGCCATCAACTTCTTGCAGCGCACGCTTCCCACCAGTGGCAGGTCCGCGAGCGTATGCAAGCGTTCCTCCAGGTAAGCCCCTACGTCGTCCACGTGGGTCAGCAGGTTCTCGCGCTGGATGATCTCGATGTTCTTCAGCGCGCTGACGCAGCTCACTGGGTGCCCGCTGTAGGTGAAGCCATGACTGAAGCAGCGACCCTTGCCCGGCTCACCGATCACGTTCCAGATGCGGTCGGAGAAGATGCAGGCGCCCAGCGGCAGGTAGCCGGACGTCAGGCCCTTGGCAGTGGTGATGATGTCCGGTACCACGCCGAATACCTCTTCCGAGGCGAAGAAGGCGCCCAGGCGGCCGAAGGACGTCACCACTTCGTCGGAGATGTAGAGCACGTCATGGCGCTGGCAGACCTCCCACATGCGCTTGTGGTAGCCGGCCGGCGGGATGATCACGCCACCCGAACCCATGATCGGCTCGGCGAAGAATGCGCCCACCCGGTCCGCACCCAGGGTGAGGATCTTGTCCTCGAACTCGTTGACCAGGAACTCCAGGAACTGCGCCTCATCCATGCCCGCCGGCGCCCGGTAGGGGTTGGGGCAGGAGATGTGGTGGATGCGGTCCTTGAGGAAGTCGAACTCCGCCGGACGATCCGCCGCCTTGCCGCCCAGGGACATGGTGAGGAAGGTGGAGCCGTGGTAGGCATTGATGCGGGTGATGACGTGTTTCTTCTCCGGCTTGCCGCGGCAGTTCTGGTAGTACTGCACCAGGCGGTAGGCGGTATCCACGGCGGTGGAGCCACCGGTGGTGAGGAACACGTGGTTCAGGTCGCCCGGTGCCAGTTCCGCCAGCTTTTCGCACAGCTCGATGGCCTTGACGTTGGCCATGTCGCAGAACGGGTTGGAGTAGGCCAGTTGGCGGACCTGGTCGGCGATGGCCTCGGCCATTTCCTCGCGGCCGAGGCCGATGTTGGTGCACCACATGCCGCCCACGGCGTCCAGGTAGCGATTGCCAGCGGTGTCGTAGATATAGGCACCACTGCCGGCCGCGATGTTCAACGCGCCATTTTCCCGGTGGTCGTCGAAGACGTGGTAACCGTGCATGTAATGCGCCTTGTCGGCGGCCACCAGGCGCTCATCGTCGAACTGGGCGAAGAAGTCGGTGTTTGGGGTGTTCATGGTCGTTACCTTTCCGTACAGGGCAGTTCAAGTCATTTGCCGGTCTTGACCGCATTCCAGGTGCGGGTGATCAGGCGCATGGCCTTCTGCGGCTGGGTTTTCTGGGTGAAGAGCCGGGCACGCGTCGTGTCGTCGGGGTAGATCGCCGGGTCGTTGCGCACCTCGTCCGCTACCAGCGGCGTGGCAGCCTTGTTGCTGTTGGCGTAGCGGATGTAGTCGGTGACCTCGGCGATCACCTTGGGTTGCAGCATGTATTCGATGAACTTGTGCGCGTTCTCCACATGGGGCGCGTCCTTGGGGATGTAGAAGTCATCGAACCAGATCAGCGAGCCTTCCTTGGGAATGAAGTAGTCCAGCTTCACCTTGGCTCCAGCTTCCGTGGCACGTGCCTGGGCGGTGGCGTAATCGCCGGACCAGGTCATGGCGATGCACTGGTCGCCGTTGGCCAGACCGTTGAGGTAGCTCATGGAGTCGAATTTGCGGATGTAGGGGCGCACCTTCATCAGCAGGTCCTGGGCGGCCTTGAGGTCCTCGGGCTCCGCGCTGTTCGGGTCACGCCCCAGGTACGCCAGAGCCAGCGGGAGCACATCAGTGGGGGAGTCGATCAGGGTCACGCCGCAGTCGGCGAAGCGCGACACGATTTCGGGGTCGAAGACCATCGCCAGGGAGCCGATCGGCGCATCAGGCATGCGCGCCTTGATCATGTCGACGTTGTAGGTGATGCCGTTGCTGCCCCAGGTGTAGGGCGCCGAATAGGTCACGCCCGGATCGAAGTGTTCCAGGCTGGCCAGGACCTGCGGGTCGAGGTTGCCCCAGCTGGGCAGGCGGCTCTTGTCCAGCGGCTGGAAAACCCCCGCCTTGAGCAGTGGCGGCACCAGGGCGGCGTTGAGCACCACCAGGTCGTAGCCGGAGCGGCCGGGCAGCAACTTGCCCTGAACGGTCTCATAGGAGTCGAAGGTGTCGTAGACCACCTTGATCCCGGTGGCCTTTTCGAACTCGGCGAGGGTGTGCTCGCCCATGTAGTCCGACCAGTTGTACAGGCGCAGGGTGTTGCTGTCGTCCGCCGGGCTCAGGGCCGGCAACAGGATGAGCGTCGTGCCGAGTGCTGCGACCAGGGTCTTGTGCATATCGGTTCACCTCTATTGTTGTTATCGAATCGCCTCGCTACCTACTTTGTGCCCCTTGGGCGATAGCGGCCATAACCCGAACGGGTAGGTGGGGGCGGCGTCCTCCTGTACAGTCGTTCAGAACCTGTCCATGATCTGCTGCGCATCGCGAGAGCATGAACAGGCTCTACGAATCGCCAGACCATCAAAGGAGCTTTCGGCATGACAACCCAGGATGTGCGCTACTCCCGCCTGGACCCCGAGTTGCGCAAGGCGCACCTGATCGAAGCGACCCTCATCTGCCTCAAGCGCCATGGTTTCCAGGGCGCCTCCATCCGCAAGATCTGCGCCGAGGCTGGCGTGTCGGTGGGGTTGATCAACCATCACTACGCGAGCAAGGACGAACTGGTCGCCGAGGCCTATTTGGCCGTCACCGGGCGGGTGATGAAGCTCCTGCGCGACGCCATCGACGATGCCCCGGCCAGCCCACGGCCGCGACTGTCGGCATTTTTCCAGGCGTCCTTCAGCGCAGAACTGCTGGACCCCCAGCTGCTCGAAGCCTGGCTGGCCTTCTGGGGAGCGGTGAAGACCGCCCAGGCCATCAACCTGGCGCACGATCAGTCCTACGGCGAGTACCGGGCCATCCTGGCCAAGGTGCTCACCGAACTGGCGCTCGAGGAAGGCTGGCAGGGTTTCGATGCCGAGCTTGCGGCGATCAGCCTCAGCGCCTTGCTCGATGGGCTTTGGCTGGAGTCCGGATTGAACCCGCAGACCTTCACGCCGGCACAAGGTGCGCAGATCTGCGAGGCCTGGGTGGACGGTCTCCAGGCTGGCGGCATGCAGCGCTTCCTGCGTCCCGTCGGCGCCTGTTGATCGATCGTTCAGCGGGCGATAACCTCCAGCCACTCCAACAATAAGATCGCCCCGCCAAGCAGCGGCGGCGGAGGGCATTTGCAATGGCTCCCAGTGTGCTGATCGTCGACGACGATCCGCTGATCCGTGAACTGCTCCAGTCCTACCTCGCCCAGGAGGGCTACCAGGTACGATGCGCCAGCACCGCCGAACAGGCCGAAGCCTCGCTGGCGGAAAGCCCGGTCGACCTGGTGATGCTCGACATCCGCCTGCCGGGTAAGGACGGCCTGACCCTGACCCGCGAACTGCGCGTGCGCTCCGAGGTCGGCATCATCCTCATCACCGGCCGCAACGACGAAGTTGATCGCATCGTTGGCCTCGAATGCGGCGCCGACGACTATGTGGTCAAGCCGCTGAACCCCCGCGAACTGGTTTCCCGCGCCAAGAACCTGGTGCGTCGGGTACGTCATGCCCAGCAGCCGGCCGCCGCCGCCCCGTCCACCCAGCTCAAGCGTTTCGCCGGCTGGATGCTGGACAACGACCGCCGTCGCCTGATCGACCAGGACGGCAGCGAAACCCTGCTCACCCATGGTGAGTTCCAGTTGCTCAGCGTCTTCCTGCGCAATGCCGGGCATACCCTCAGCCGCGACCAGTTGATGGACCAGATCCGCAACCGCGAATGGCTGCCCAACGATCGTTCCATCGACGTGCTGGTAGGGCGGCTGCGGCGAAAGCTGCGCGATGATCCTGCCGAGCCTCAACTGATCATCACCATTCACGGCGCGGGTTACCTGTTCACCGCCACGGCCAGCGCCGCCTGAATCCATGGCACGTGTCGTTCTGCTGGCGCTGATCCTCTTGTGCAGCACCGTCCAGGCCGAGCCCGTGGTGCGCTACTGCGACTATCCGGTCTATCCGCCGATCTCCTGGAGCGACGGCAAGCAGGTACGTGGCCTGGCGCCTAGGGTGGTCAAGGCGGTGTTCGCCCGACTTGGCCTGGACGTGGACGTGGTGGTGCTGGGCAACTGGAAACGCTGCCTGATGGATGCCGCGCAAGGGCGGGTAGACGTGGTGCTGGCCTATCGAACGCCCGAGCGCCTGGCCGACCTGGCGTTCGCCGAGGTGCCTGTGCTGCGCGAAGAGGTGGCGGTCTTCTACAACCGCAAGCACCCGCTCCAGGTGGACCGCCTGGAGGATCTCGCGAACTACCGCGGCGGCTTGTTGTTCGGTGAAAGCTACGGCGAAACCTTCGACCGTACCGTCGCCCGAGCCGGCAATATCGAATGGGTCTCCGATAGCCAGCAGAACTTCGGCAAGCTGATTCGCGGCCGAATCGATTTCATCCCCTATGAGCGACGCACCGGGTTGCTCTACATCGAGCACTTGCCCGGTGGCAGCGATATTCGGGCCTTGCCGTTGACCCTGGCGGTGGATCACCTGCGCTTGGCGGTGTCACGACATTCACCCCTCGCGGCACGCATGGCAGAGATCGACCTGGAACTGCAACGCCTGGTCGATGGCGGTGAGATCCAGCGCTGGCTGGCGGAGAGCGAAGCCACCTACCGCGACATGATCACTCAGCCGGAGACGCGCCGATGACCGCGCCGAAACCCGCGAGCGGCCTGCTGCGCCGATTGCTGTTGTTCATCCTCTTGTTCAGCCTGTGCTTCACCCTCGTGGCCAGCGCCGTGCAGTTGCACCTGGAATACCGCCGCGAGATGCGCGACATCGAGGCGCGTCTGGAACTGATCCGCGTCGGCTACCTGGCCAGCTTCGAACGCAGCCTCTGGGACCTCAACCAGGAACAGCTGAAGATGCAGATGCGTGGCTTGGCGGACTTTCCGGATATCGCCCTGGTGCGCCTGACCAGCACCGATTTCGAGTTGCAGGAAGGCGCCGACGATCCCGCCGGCCCGCTGCGACGCGAACATTTTCCGCTGTCCTACCAGCCGCCCACTGGCGAGCCGCGTCAGCTTGGCGAGCTGGAAGTCGCCATCGATCTGGGCGCCGTCTACCAGCGTCTTTACGCTACGGGACTCACCAGCCTGCTGTGGATGGGGGTGTTCCTGTGCGGTCTCGCGGTGACGCTGTCGTGGCTATTCCATCATCTGGTCACCCGCCATTTGCAGGTGATGGCCGACTTCGCCCGGCGCATCGGCGCCGGTGACTGGCACGAGGCGCTGCATCTCGATCGCCGTGTCGGACGTGGCACCGATGAGATCGACACCGTGGCCCAGGCCCTCGACGACATGCGTCGGGCTTTCGTCGACGACATCCAGCGCCGCGAGGAAGACCGCGCGGCTTTGCAAGGGATGGTGGAGCGACGCACCGCCAGCCTGCAGCGAGCCAAGGAAGACGCCGAGGCCGCCAACCTGGCCAAGTCGCGTTTCCTCGCCACCATGAGTCACGAAATCCGCACGCCGCTCAATGGCATCCTCGGCATGGCGGAATTATTGCGCGGCGCTTCGCTGGACGAGCGCGACAGCAAGCGCCTGGATGCCCTGCACAAGGCCGCTGAGGGATTGCTGGCGATCCTCAACGAGGTGCTCTATTTCGCCCGCCTGGAGGAAGGGGAGGGCCGGCCCGAACTGGTCGACTTCTCCCTGCCGGCGCTGCTGGATCAGGTGCTGACCTTGCTGGAACCGCGGGCCAGCGCCAACGGCACCATCCTGCGTATACACATCGACTCCGGGGTGCACAGCCGTTGCCACGGTGCCGAGCAATTCCTGCGTCAGGTGTTGAGCAATCTGCTGGCCAACGCGGTGAAGTTCACCGAAGAGGGGGAAATCCTCGTCGAGGTCCAATTGCTGGAGGCTCGGGAGACGGGGCAACGCCTGCGCATCAGCGTTACCGACGACGGGATCGGCATCGCCCCAGAGATGCAGGCGAAGATCTTCGAGCGCTTTACCCAGGCCAGCGAAGCTGTGGCCCAGCGCTACGGCGGAACCGGCCTGGGGCTGGCCATCAGCAAGCGTCTGGTGGAGCTGGTGGGCGGGCGGATCGGTGTCGAGAGCGTGGAAGGCGAGGGTAGCTGCTTCTGGTTCGAGCTGGAGCTGACAGCCGCGCGAAACCAGCCTATCGCCCAGAATGTCGTTCCGCAGCTGGAACCACTGGATGTGCTGGTGGTGGAGGACGTCGCACTCAATCGCGAAGTGGTATCCGGGTTGCTGGAGCGTGACGGCCACCAGGTCACCCTGGCCGAAGACGCCGAACCGGCGCTGCAGTTGTGCCGGCAGAGGCGCTTCGACCTGATCCTGCTCGACTTGCACCTTCCCGGCATGTCCGGCACCGACCTGTGCCGGCTGATCCGTGCCGACGAGCAAGGTGCCAACCGCAGTAGCCGCATCCTTGCCTTCACCGCCAGCCTGCAGCCGGCACTGGTGCGCAGTTGTCTGGATGCCGGCATGCAAGGCGCGCTGGCCAAGCCGCTGAAACTCGATGACCTGCGCCGGGCGCTGGCCGGGCAGGGGGCGACGCAGGATGGCGATGGCGCGGAGGAATTGCTGGACCGGCAATTGCTGGACACCCATCGTGGCCTGCTCGGCGAGCAGAAGGTCCAGGGGCTGCTGGTCATGTTGCGGCGCATGCTCGACGAGCAGCGCGCTGGCCTGCTGGAAGCCCTGGCCGCCCAGGACTGCGCCGAAGTCGGGCACCTCTCCCACCGCCTTGCGGGCAGCAGCGAATCCCTTGGCCTACGGGCGCTGGCCGTGTGTTTGCGAGAGCTGGAAACCCTGGCGCTGGCCGGTGATGCCAACGCCCTACAGGCGCTGAAGCCGAGTCTGGAAGAGCTGTTGGTGCGTTCGACGGAGGTGCTGGACGCACAGCTGCAAGGCGCTTCGTAAGAATCGAACAAATTCCTTACGACTTTTTACAACTTCGATCCCCACGTACAACGGGGTCTTACAAGTCCTTCCAATAATCGGTCCGAACCGCGTCCAACGCGGTCCTCGTGGCCTATTGGAGACAAGAATAATGACCCGCAAAGCCCACCTGTCCCGCCACCTCCATTCGGAGGTGCGTCATGTCTGAAGACCGTATCCAGCTCACTCGCGCGCTTAAAAGCCGCCATATCTTCATGCTGTCCCTGGGTGGCGTGATCGGCACCGGCCTGTTCATGGGCTCGGGCGTCACCATCAACCAGGGCGGCCCGGCCGGCGCCGTGCTGGCCTATCTGGTAGCCGGCGTGCTGATGTACCTGGTGATGGTCTGCCTGGGCGAGCTCTCGGTGCAGATGCCGGTATCCGGCTCCTTCCAGGCCCACGCCACCCGTTATATCGGTCCGGGCACCGGCTTCATGATCGGCTGGGTGTACTGGATGAGCTGGGCTACCACGGTTGGCCTGGAGTTCACTGCCGCCGGCATGCTGATGACGCGCTGGTTCCCCGAGGTGCCCATCTGGTACTGGTCGGCACTCTTCGTGGTGGTGCTGTTCTCCCTCAACGCCTTGGCCACTCGCGCCTTCGGCGAGGCGGAGTACTGGTTCTCCGGAATCAAGGTGGCGGCCATCCTCGGCTTCATCATCGTCGGCGTCCTGGCAATCTTCGGCGGCCTGCCGCTGGCCAGCGGCGAACCGGCCCCGATGTTCTCCAACCTGATCGGCGACAGCCTGTTCCCCAACGGCCTTTCCGCGGTGTTCGCCGTGATGATGGCGGTGGTCTATGCCTTCCAGGGTTGCGAAATCATGGGCGTGGCTGCCGGTGAGACCGATCAGCCGGAAAAGAGCATCCCGCGCGCGGTGCGCAATGTGGTGTTCCGCGTGCTGATCTTCTACGTGCTGGCCATCGTCGTGCTGTCGGCCATCGTGCCGTGGCAGCAAGCCGGCCTGATGGAAAGCCCCTTCGTCCAGGTGTTTGACATGGTGGGCATTCCTTTCGCTGCCGACCTGATGAACTTCGTCATCCTTACCGCCATCCTCTCGGTGGGCAACTCGGGTCTCTATGCTTCCACTCGCATTCTCTGGGCCATGTCCAAGACCGGGATGGCACCGCGCAGCCTGGCAACACTCAGCAAGCGCGGTGTACCGCTGCGTGCCCTGAGTATCACCCTGTGCTTCGCGCTGCTGTCGCTGCTGACCAGCGTGGTGGCCGCCGATACCCTGTTCATGGTGCTGATGGCCATCAGCGGCATGGCCGGTACCGTGACCTGGATCGTCATCGCCCTGGCCCAGTACCGCTTCCGTCGTGAGCACTACAAGGCCGGCGGTACCGTCCAGGACCTCAAGTACGCAGCGCCGCTGTACCCCTTCCTGCCGCTGGCTTGCATCCTGCTGTGCAGCTCGCTGTTCGTCTTCCTGGCACTGGACTCGACGCAGCGCCCGTCGCTCTACTGGGGCTTCGGCTTCGTCGGTATCTGCTACGCCGCCTACTTCTTCCTGCAGTTCAAGCGTCAGCGCCAGGTGATGGTCGCTCCCGCGGTGTAACACCAGCGCGAACGTCTGGGTCAGGCCTGCGGCCTGATTGGCGAATGAATTCGCCCCTACAGGAAGAGCAAAAAAGCCCCCGCTCTGCACGGACAGCCCCCTCTCCCACTGGGGCGAAGAGGCACGCTTTCGAAAGCACTGCTTTCGGTGCCGATGAGCGCCAGATCGCGAAGCGATCTGGCCGGGGCGCAGAGCGGGGTTGGGGTGAGGGCGGCCAATTCTCCGCTCGAACTTCCTGCCCAGCATGCTGAAAAGGATCGTCGGTTCCGAGTTGTTCAAAGATGTAACAGCCGTCACTCCCTCTCCGCGCGAACTCAAATTAATTCGATTTAAAACAAATAGTTACGCTCAGGATTAGGCGTTACATACCCCATTTGGGCAGGATTGCCGCCTTCCTGAACACTCGTTTAGGATCGCCCTTAATTCCTCATCACCAATCACAACAAGACGAGGGTTGCGATGACCACCTTGCTCAGCCAGGTCGAAGCCGGTGTCGCCCGGATCACCCTGAACCGCCCCCAACAGCGCAATGCGCTGGATATTCCCACCCTGAACGCCCTGCTCGAACTGCTAGCGGCCCATGAGGCCGATCCGGCCGTGCGCGTTGTGCTGCTGACCGGCGAAGGTCGCAGCTTCTGCGCCGGTGCGGACCTCGCCGAATGGGCCGAAGCCGAAGCCCGGGGCGACCTGGAAACCTATGGCTGGACCGAAGCGGCCCATGCCCTGATGTCGCGGCTGCATGGCTTGGCCAAACCCACCATCGCCGTCATCAATGGCACGGCTGTCGGCGCGGGAATGGACCTGGCGCTGTGCTGCGATTTCCGCATTGCCGGAGCCTCGGCGCGTTTCAAGGCCGGCTACACCGGCATGGCCTATTCGCCGGACGCAGGGGCCAGTTGGCACTTGCCGCGCCTGATCGGTGGCGAGCAGGCCAAACGCCTGTTGTTCCTCGATGAACTCTGGGGTGCCGAGCAGGCCCTCTCGACTGGATTGGTGGGTGAAGTCTGCGCGGATGAGCAACTGCAGGCCGTTGCAGGTGAGTTGGCTGCGCGCCTGGCTGTTGGTCCTACCTTCGCCTTTGCCCAGGCCAAGGCGCTGATCCGCGATGGCGCCAGCCGCAGCCTCGCCCAGCAACTGGAAGCCGAACAGGCCGCCGGGTTGCTCTGTGGCCGTAGCGAAGACGCCGCCGAAGCGCTACGCGCCGTGGCCGAGAAACGTTCCCCTCAATTCAAAGGCCGCTAAGCGCGGGCAGGTGACTCCCATGGATTTCAAACTGACCCAGGAACAGGAAATGCTCGTCGAGGCGGTGAAGAGCTTTGTCGAGAAGGAACTGCTGCCCTATGAGGAGGAAGTGGACCGCGCCGACGCCGTGTCCCCGGAGCTGGCCGCGCAGATTCGCGGCAAGGCCATCGCGGCCGGCTTCTACGCCTTCAACATGCCCGAGGAAGTCGGCGGCGGCGGCCTCGACTACCTGTCCCAGGCGTTGGTCGAGCGTGAGCTGTCCAAGGTGTCCTGGGCGCTGCACGTTTTCGTCGCGCGGCCCTCGAAAATCCTCATGGCCTGCAAGGGCGAGCAGATCGAGCAGTACCTGCTGCCCAGCATCCAGGGCGAGAAGATCGACTGTTTCGCCCTGACCGAACCGGGTGCCGGTTCCGACGCCAACTCCATCAAGACCCGCGCGGTGCGCGATGGCGATGATTTCGTCCTGAACGGTGCCAAGCACTTCATCAGCCATGCCGGCCATGCGGACTTCGCCATCGTCTTCGCCGTCACCGACACCTACGAGCACAACGGCAAGAAGCGCAATGCCGTCACCGCCTTCCTGGTCGACAAGGGCACCGCCGGCATGACCGTGCGCCGTGGCCCCCGCTGTGTCAGCAACAAGGGCTATCACACCTACGAAATCTTCTTCGATGACTGCCGCGTGCCAGCCTCCAAGGTCCTTGGGGAAGTGGACAAGGGCTGGGAAGTGGCCAACGCCTGGCTCACCGCCGGCCGTGTGATGGTCGCCGCCAACTGCGTCGGCCAGGCGCAGCGTGCACTCGACCTGTCGCTGCAATGGGCCGCCGATCGCAAGCAATTCGGCCAGCCCATCGGCACCTACCAGGGCATCTCTTTCAAGCTCGCTGACATGGCCACGCAGATTCGCGCGGCCGAGCTGATGACCCTGCACACCGCCTGGAAGATGGACCAGGGCAGCATGACCGACGGCGAAGCCGGCATGGCCAAACTCTTCGCCAGTGAAGTGCTGGGCAAGGTGGCCGACGAGACGGTGCAGATCTTCGGCGGCATGGGGTTGATGGACGAAGGCCCGGTGGAACGTATCTGGCGCAACGCGCGGATCGAGCGCATCTGGGAAGGCACTTCGGAAATCCAGCGCCACATCATTTCCCGCGAACTGCTGCGGCCGCTGCTGCGCTGACGCCTTTGTTCCCCTCTCCCTTGGGGAGAGGGGCTAGGCGTGAGGGAAATCCTGGCAAAACCTATTCCGAGATCCGACATGAATCGAGACAACCTCAAGCGCCTGCTGGCGCCACGGCACCTGGCCTTCATCGGCGGCCGCAGCATGGCCCGCGCCCTCAAGCGCTGCGCCGAAGGTGGCTTCGCCGGTCAGATGTGGCTGGTCAATCCGCAGCACGCTGAACTGGAAGGCGTGCCCTGCGTGGCCGGCGTCGCCGACCTGCCGTGTGGGCCGGATGCGGTGTTCATTGCCACCAACCGTGAACAGACGCTGGACAGCGTCGCAGCCCTGGCCACCAAGGGGGCCGGCGGGGCCATTTGCTACGCCTCCGGCTTCGCTGAAACCGGAGCCGAAGGCCAGGCCCTGCAGGCGCAATTGCTGGCAGCGGCCGGTGACATGGCGCTGCTCGGACCCAACTGCTACGGCCTACTGGACTACCTCCACGGCGCCGCCCTCTGGCCGGTGGCCCACGGTGGCCAACTGGTTGAGAAGGGCGTGGCCGTGCTCACCCAGAGCGGCAACTTCGCCTACAACCTGTCCATGAGCGACCGCTCCCTGCCGATCGCCTACATGGCCTCGGTGGGCAACCAGGCGCAACTGGGCGTGGCCGAACTGATGGATGTGCTGCTGGACGAACCCCGCGTCACCGCCATCGGCCTGCACCTGGAAGGTCTGAAGAACGTACCTGGCTTCGCCCGTGCGGCGCACAAGGCGCTGGAGAAGGGCATCCCGATCATCGCGCTGAAGACGGGTGTGTCCCAGATCGGCGCCGAGTTGGCCCTCAGCCACACCAGCTCCCTGGCTGGCTCCGATGCGCTGTACGACAGCCTCTTCGAGCGTCTCGGAGTGATCCGCGTCAGTGGCCCGGTGAGTTTCATGGAGACTCTCAAGGCAGCGGCCTGCGGCAAGTTGCCAACCGGCCCCGGCCTGATCGCCCTGGCCTGCTCCGGCGGCGATGCGGGTCTGATCGCCGACTACGCCGAAGCCAACGGCCTGCAACTGCCGAAGCTTGACGACGGCCAACGCCACGAGCTGGCGCAGGTCCTGCCGGGTTACGCCAATATCGCCAACCCGCTGGATTTCACCACCGCCATCTGGGGCGATGCTGAAGCCCTGGCACGCATGCTCGACAGTGCGATGAGCAGTGCTGCTGATGCCGCGTTGCTGGTGCTGGACTATCCAGGCGAGGAGACCGGCGAGCGGCCCCAGTGCGATCTGCTGCTGGAGCTGTATTGCGAAGCCCTGGAGCGTCACGGCAAGACCGGTTTCATTGCCTCGGCCTTCCCGGAACTGCTGCCGGAGTCCGCCCGCGAGTACCTGCACGCCCGTGGCGTCGCTGCCTTGCAAGGCGTGGAGGACGGCCTGGCCGCGTGGGGCCGGATCGCCGCCTACAAGCAACGCCGTGAAGCACTGCTGGCCCGGGGCGAGTCGGCCCTGGTGCCCCTGAGTCCATCGCCTCTGGCCGGTGGTGAGTTGCTGGATGAATGGCAATCCAAACAGGCCCTGCGAACCTTTGGCCTGCCGGTTCCGCAAGCGCTGCTCAGTACGCCGGAACGGGCCGTGGAGGATGCCGACCAGCTTGGCTACCCGCTGGTGCTGAAAGCCGTCAGCGCAGACCTGCCACACAAGACCGAAGCCGGCGCCGTGGCTCTCAATCTGCGTGATGCCGACGCCCTGCAACGCGCCCTGGGCGAAATGCGGCAACGCATTGCCGGCTACGCACCCGGCGTAGCGTTCGACCAGGTACTGCTGGAGCGCATGGCCACACCGCCACTCGCGGAGTTGATCGTGGGGGTAAAGCGAGAGGAAGGATTTGGCCTGGCCCTGGTAATCGGCGCCGGCGGCATTCTCGTCGAGTTGCTGAAGGACAGCCGCAGCCTGCTGCTGCCCACCAACGATGTCGCGATTCGCGATGCCCTGCTGAGCCTGCGCAGCGCGCCGTTGCTCACCGGCTTCCGTGGCCGCCCTGCGGCGGACCTGGACGCGCTGGTCGCCGCCATTCGCGCGGTGGCCGACTATGCCTGCGAGAACGCCGGGCGCTTGCTGGAGCTGGACGTGAACCCACTGCTGGTCGGTGCCGACGGTGCCGTGGCGGTGGATGCGCTGATTCGTATCGCGGAATGACATCTCTCCTGTAGGAGCCAGCTTGCTGGCGATTCGCGAGCAAGCTCGCTCCTACAGGGCTTGGCATCGATTCGAGGAGACACTTCATGCAACAGAACACTCTTACCGGCGGCCAGGCCCTGGTTCGCCTTCTGGCCAACTACGGCGTGGACACCGTATTCGGCATCCCCGGCGTGCACACCCTGGAGTTGTATCGCGGCCTCCCCGGCAGTGGCATCCGGCATGTGCTGACCCGCCACGAGCAAGGCGCAGGTTTCATGGCTGACGGCTATGCACGAGTCAGCGGCAAGCCGGGTGTGGCCTTCATCATCACCGGCCCGGGCGTAACCAACGCCGCCACTCCTATTGGCCAGGCCTATGCTGATTCGATTCCGATGCTGGTGATTTCCAGCGTCAACCACACCTCCAGCCTGGGCAAGGGCTGGGGCTGCCTGCACGAGACCCAGGACCAGCGCGCCATCACCGCGCCCATCACGGCCTTCTCGGCTGTAGCCCTGACCCCGGAAGACCTGCCCGAGCTGGTGGCGCGCGCCTATGCCGTGTTCGATGGCGAGCGTCCGCGTCCGGTGCATATCTCGGTTCCGCTCGACGTGCTGGCCGCCCCAGTCGCGCGGGACTGGACTGCCGAGGTGGTACGCCGCCCCGGTCGTGGTCTTCCGGATGTCGGGTCACTGGAGGCAGCCGTCCAGCGTCTGGCCTCGGCCAAGCGGCCGATGATCATCGCCGGTGGTGGTGCGCTGGAAGCGGCCAGTGCCGTGCAGGCACTCAGCGAGCGCCTGGCCGCTCCGGTATTTACCAGCGTGGCCGGCAAGGGACTGTTGCCGCCGGAGGCCCCGCTCAATGCTGGTGCCAGCCTTTGCGTTGCACCGGGCTGGGAGATGATCGCCGAGGCCGATCTGGTCCTGGCGGTCGGCACCGAGATGGCCGATACCGATTTCTGGCGCGAACGTCTGCCGCTGTCCGGCGAGCTGATCCGTGTCGATATCGATCCACGCAAGTTCAACGATTTCTATCCCTGTGCCGTCGCGCTCAAGGGCGATGCCCGCCAGACCCTGGAGGCGCTGCTTCAGCGCCTGCCGGAAACGGGCAGGGCAGGGGAGGCGGCTGCCGCCCGCGTTGCGCGGCTGCGTGGGGACATCCGCAATGGCCATGCGCCGCTGCAGACCATTCACCAGGCGATTCTCGACCGCATTGCCGCCACGCTGCCGGCCGATGCGTTCATCAGCACCGACATGACCCAGCTGGCCTACACCGGCAACTACGCATTCGCCAGCCGGGCACCGCGCAGCTGGTTGCACCCCACCGGCTACGGCACCCTCGGCTACGGCCTGCCGGCCGGCATCGGTGCCAAGTTCGGCGCACCGGAACGGCCCGGCCTGGTGCTGGTGGGGGATGGTGGTTTCCTCTACACCGCGCAGGAACTGGCGACCGCCACGGAGGAGCTCGACAGCCCATTGGTGGTGCTGCTGTGGAACAACGACGCCCTGGGCCAGATCCGCGACGACATGCTGGCACTGGATATCGAACCGGTGGGTGTGCTGCCGCGCAACCCGGACTTTGCCGGCCTGGCCCGCGCCTTCCATTGCGCCGTGAAGCAGCCCCGCAGCCTCGACGAACTGGAAGGCGACCTGCGCGCAGGCTTCGGCCACCCCGGCGTCACCCTGATCGAACTGAAACACGCCTGCGCTCATTGAGCGCAGGCCGAGGAGATATCCATGCGCTTTTCCGACCTCACCCAACGTATCGCCGGCGACGGCGCGGCTGCCTGGAACATTCACTACCGTGCGCTGGAACGCCAGGCCCGCGGTGACGACATTCTCCTGCTGTCGGTAGGCGACCCCGATTTCGACACGCCGCAGCCCATCATCCAGGCGGCCATCGACAGCCTGCTCAACGGCAACACGCACTACTCCGACGTGCGCGGCAAGGCCACCCTGCGCCAGCGCATCGCCGCCTGGCACAACCAGCGCAGTGGGCAGAGCGTCGGCCCGGACGAAGTGGTGGTATTGGCCGGTGCGCAGTGCGCGTTGTTCTGCGTTGTGCAGTGCCTGCTCAATCCGGGCGACGAGGTCATCGTCGCCGAGCCCATGTACGTCACCTACGAAGCCGTGTTCGGCGCCTGCGGTGCGAAAGTGATCCCGGTGCCGGTACGTTCGGAGAACGGTTTCCGCATCCAGGCGGAAGATGTGGCTGCCGCGATCACTCCGCGCACCCGTGCCCTGGCCTTGAACAGCCCGCACAACCCATCCGGTGCCAGCCTTCCGCGCAGCACCTGGCAAGCGCTGGCTGAACTCTGCATTGCCCATGATCTCTGGATGATCTCCGACGAGGTCTACAGCGAACTGCTCTTCGAAGGCGAGCACATCAGTCCGGCCAGCCTGCCGGGGATGGCAGAACGCACCGCCACCATCAACAGCCTGTCCAAGTCCCACGCCATGACCGGTTGGCGGGTGGGCTGGGTCGTAGGCTCGAAGGAGTTGTCCGGGCACCTGGAGAACCTCGCCCTGTGCATGCTCTACGGCTCGCCCGACTTCGTTCAGGACGCCGCCTGCGTCGCACTGGATGCTCGCCTGCCTGAGCTGGAAGCCATGCGCGAGGCCTATCGGCAGCGGCGCGACCTGGTCTGCGCGAGCCTGGAAGACTGTCCCGGCTTGCGTGCGCTGAAACCGGACGGCGGCATGTTCGTGATGGTGGATATCCGTCCGACGGGGTTGTCCGCCCAGGACTTCGCCGACCGGCTGCTGGACAACCATGGCGTGTCGGTATTGGCGGGCGAAGCGTTCGGCCCCAGCGCGGCTGGCCATATCCGCCTGGGGCTGGTGCTGGGCAGTGAGCCGCTGCAAGAGGCCTGCCGCCGCATTGCCCGCTGTGCAGCCGAACTGATTGATCAACTAGAAATCGCATGAATGAAGGTTTGCGTTGCGCGGCGAATCCCTCATCGTTGGGCTTCGCTGCGCTCTGCACCAACCTACGGACAGTGCCATAAGGAACACCCATGAAGATTCTGATCGTCCATGCCCACCCCGAGTCGCAGTCGTTCTGCAGCGCCTTGCGCGATCTCGCAGTGGAAACCCTGCAAGGGCAGGGGCATGAAGTCCGCCAGTCCGACCTCCACGCACTGGAGTGGAACCCGGTCGCCAGCGCCGCCGATTTCAGCGAGCGGCAGAACCCGGATTACCTGGTCTACGCCCTGGAACAGCGTGAAGGCGTGAAGGCCGGCAAGATTGCGCCGGACATCCAGCGCGAGCTCGACAAGCTGCTCTGGGCCGATCTGCTGATCCTCAATTTCCCGCTCTACTGGTTCTCGGTGCCGGCCATGCTCAAGGGCTGGATCGACCGCGTGCTGGTATCCGGTATTTGCTACGGCGGCAAGCGCTTCTACGACCAGGGCGGCCTGGCCGGCAAGAAGGCGCTGGTGACCCTGACCCTGGGTGGTCGCGAGCATATGTTTGGCGACGGCGCCATCCACGGTCCGCTGGAGGACATGCTGCGGCCACTGCTGCGTGGCACTTTGGCCTATGTCGGCCTGGAGGTCCTGCCGCCCTTTGTGGCGTGGCACGTGCCCTACATCAGCAATGACGCCCGCCAGGATTTCCTGCGTGCCTATCAGGACCGGTTGCAGGGGCTGAGTCAGGATGTGCCGCTGGAGTTCCCACGGCTGGACCAGTTCGACGACAGGTTGTACCCACTGGCTCGATGAGTGCAGGAAGGCCGCCCAAGGGCGGCCTTCTTATTTTCCGATCAACTCCTTTTGTAGGAGCGAGCTCTGCTCGCGAAAGTCCCGAGCGCGATCATTCGCGAGCAAGCTCGCTCCTACCTGTCTATCGCCGGATGCCCCGCCAAAGCGGCAACCGGCGGCAAATAGCCCTTGCCGCTTTGCCGCCCGGCCCCTGTCTGTTGCCGCTTTTTGCCGCTCTAGATTTCGTCAAACTATTGAAATTAAAGGAAAAATAGTTTTGGCACGACCTTTGCTGAATGTCAGATAAGCAAAACCAGATTGCCACTGGCAAAGGTTCCGGACATGAGCATCAGCTTCGAAAAGGCCCTCGGCATCCATCAGCAAGCCCTCAGCTTCCGCGCCCAGCGTGGCGAGGTGCTGGCCAACAACATCGCCAACGCCGATACCCCGAACTACAAGGCTCGTGACCTGGACTTCGCCAGCGTGCTGGCCCAGCAGTCGGAGAAGGCCGCCCACGGCAGCTTCCAGGCCGCCCGAACCAACGAACGCCACATGGTCGCCGAAGGTTTCGACATGGCTGACGCCTCGCTGAAGTACCGCATTCCGTTCCAGGCGGCCGTAGACCAGAACACCGTCGACGCCCAGCTGGAGCAGTCGAACTACACCGAGAACGCCATGCAGTTCCAGGCCAGCTTCACCTTACTCAACAGCAAGTTCAAAGGGCTGATTAACGCCCTGCGCGGCGAATAATGGAGAGCCAAGCCATGTCACTGTCCAGCATCTTCAACATTGCCGGCACCGGCATGAGTGCCCAGAACACTCGGCTGAACACCATCTCCAGCAACATCGCCAACGCCGAAACGGTGTCCTCCAGCCTCGACCAGACCTACCGCGCCCGCCACCCGGTGTTCGCCACCGTGATGCAGGACAGCCTGGGCAACGGCGACCGTGGTTCGCTGTTCGCCGACCAGGACCAGTCCGGTGCCGGCGTGCAGGTACTAGGCGTGATCGAGGACCAGAGCACCCTGACCCCGCGCTACGAGCCGAGTCACCCGGCGGCCAACGCGGATGGCTACGTCTACTACCCCAATGTGAACGTGGTCGAAGAGATGGCCGACATGATTTCCGCCAGCCGGTCCTTCCAGACCAACGTGGAAATGATGAACACCGCCAAACAGATGATGCAGAAAGTGCTGACCCTGGGTCAGTGATAGCGCGCGAGGGAACAGCATGAGTGTCAGCAACGTAGCGTCCACCGATGGCCAGTCCTTTCTCGACCAGTACGCCATCAAGAACGAAGCCAAGAGCAAGGACCTCGGCAAGAACGAGTTCCTGGAGCTGCTGGTCGCCCAGTTGAACAACCAGGACCCGCTGTCTCCCCAGGAGAACGGCGAGTTCATTGCCCAGCTGGCGCAGTTCAGCCAAGTGGAAGGCATCGAGAAGCTCAACTCCAGCATGGGTTCGCTGCTGTCTGGCTACCAGTCCTCCCAGGCGTTGCAAGCCTCGTCCTTGGTGGGTCGCAAGGTGATCGTGCCGAGCGAGAAGGCCGTGGTGGACACCAGTGAAACCTTCAAGGCCAGCGCCAATCTGCCCATTTCCAGCAGCAACGTCTGGGTCAACGTCTACGACAGCGCCGGCACCCTGGTTAACCGCGTCACCCTTGGCGAGCAGCCTGCCGGCAGCGTGAGCTTCATGTGGGACGGCAAGGACTCGAGCGGCAAGGTCATGCCGCCTGGCACCTACAAGTTCGAAGCACAGGCCCAGTACGGCGGTGAGACCAAGGCCCTCTACACCATGCTGCCGGCCAACGTCGACAGCGTCACCCTCGGCCAGAACGGCGGCGAACTGATGCTCAACCTCGCGGGCATCGGTAGCGTCGGGCTCTCCAAGGTCCAGGTCATCGGTCAGTAATTTCCCGGTTCAGAGCGCCGGGAAGCACCGGCAAAGGAGATAGAAATGGCGTTCAACATCGGTCTCAGCGGCCTGCGTGCAGCGACCAGCGACCTCAACGTCACCGGTAACAACATTGCCAACGCCGGCACCGCGGGCTTCAAGCAGTCCCGGGCGGAGTTCGCCGACGTCTATGCCGCTTCTGTGCTGGGTACCGGCAAGAACCCCCAGGGCAGCGGCGTGCTGCTGGGCGACGTGTCCCAGCTGTTCAACCAGGGCAACATCAACTACACGCAGAACGCCCTGGACCTGGCCATCAACGGCAACGGTTTCTTCCAGACCAGTAACAACGGCGAGGTCAGCTACACCCGCGCCGGCTACTTCGGGACCGACCGCAGCGGCTACATCGTCAACAACTTCGGTTACCGCCTGCAGGGCTACGGCATCGACGGTAACGGCAATGTGCAGAATGGCGTGGTCAGCGACCTGCAGGTCCAGACGTCCAACCAGGCACCCAGGGCCACCACCGAGGTCGCCCAGAAGTTCAACCTGAACTCCACCACCAAGGCGCCGACCAACACCCCGTTCGACCCGAGCGATCCGACGACCTACACCTCGTCCACCTCGGTCAACATCTATGACTCCCAGGGCAATGCCCACGTCATGACCCAGTACTTCATCAACAACTCGGACCCGGCCGCGACACCGCCGGTGACCAACAACTGGACCATGGCTGTGCTGGTGGATGGCCGCAATCCGTCCAACCCGACCAGCACCGACCCGCACACCACCAACCTGTTGTTCAATGCCGACGGCAGCCTGAACACCGCTGGCATGGCGGCGGGTGGCGAGCTGAATTACGACCCGGCCACCGGGCTGATGAACCTGGATGATTGGGTACCCGCCGTATCCGATGGCGGCACGCCCGCCAACTGGTCGGCCAACGGCGCCACCGCTGACGCCGGCGGCATCCGCGTCGATATCCGCGGCTCCACCCAGTACTCCAGCGCCTTCGCGGTGAACAGCATCAGCCAGGACGGCTACACCACCGGCCAACTGGCAGGTCTGGAAATCGACGACACCGGTGTGATCTTCGCGCGCTACACCAATGGCCAGTCCAAAGTGCAGGGCCAAGTGATCCTCGCCAGCTTCGCCAACGTCCAGGGTCTGACCCCGGTCGGCAAGACCGGCTGGGTGCAATCGTTCGAGTCCGGTGAGCCCATCGTCGGTACGCCACGTTCCGGCACCCTGGGTGCTCTCCAGGCTGGCGCCCTCGAAGACTCCAACGTCGAGCTGTCGGACCAGTTGGTGAACCTGATCGTCGCCCAGCGCAACTATCAGGCGAACGCCAAGACCATCCAGACTGAGGATGCCGTAACCCAAACCATCATCAACCTCCGTTGATGAGCGGCTGCGCGTCGGCCATGCGTTGTTGAAAGTGACCCGAGGAATGCTCATTTACAGCCGTAAACTCGAGTGCGAGCCCAGTCCGCTTCCTCAGGCCACTTTCGCCTAGCCTGGCTCTAGCTCGCGCGCTCATCCTTGCCATGGAGTCCTACGGACTCCGAGCGGCAAATCCCCTTGCCGCTGGCGGCATCCCCTCGCCGCCAGCGCTTTGACAAGGCCCTGCAAAGGGCCTTTTTCTTTTCTGGAAAGTCATTTTATTTCAATGTCTTGCGAATAATCTTCTGCGTTGGCACGACGCTTGCTGCATGGCATGCAAAGCGCCAAGGGCGGCAACGCCCACTCGGAGAGATTCATGGACAAGATGCTTTATGTCGCAATGAGCGGAGCCAGCCAGAACAGCCTGGCTCAGCGTGCTCATGCCAACAACCTGGCGAACATTTCGACTTCCGGTTTCCGCCGTGATTTCGAGCAGGCGCGATCCATGCCTGTGTTCGGTGACAGCTTCCCGTCGCGGGTCTATGCCATGACCGAGCGGCCGGGTACCGATTTCACCCCCGGCGCACTCCAGGAAACCGGCCGTGACCTGGATGTCGCCGTGGAAGGGGAGGGTTGGGTTGCGGTGCAGGCGCCTGACGGCAGCGAAGCCTATGTGCGTACCGCCAGCCTGCAGATCGATGCCCTTGGCCAGCTCCGCACCGGCAATGGTTTGCCGGTCATGGGCAATGCCGGTCCCATTGCCATTCCGCCGGAGCAGAAAGTCGAGATCGGCCAGGACGGCACCATCAGCATCCGTGCCCTGGGCGAGGCGCCCAACGTGGTGGCTGAGGTGGACCGCATCAAGCTGGTCAACCCCGATCCCAAGCAGCTGGAGAAGGGCGCCGACGGCCTGATCCGTGTCAAGGACCCGCTGCAGCCGGTGCAGGCCGACGCCAATGTCCGCGTGACCTCCGGCTTCATCGAGGCGAGCAACGTCAACGCCGTGGAAGAGATGACCGCGATCCTGTCGCTGTCCCGCCAGTTCGAGCTTTCCGTGAAGATGATGCGTACCGCCGAAGACAATTCTTCGGCAATGGCGCGGGTCTTGCAGTTCAGCTAATCACCAGTACGCGGCGCCATGTTTCCGGCGCCCGAGGAGAAGAAAATGCTTCCGGCACTCTGGGTCAGCAAGACCGGCCTGTCCGCCCAGGACATGAACCTGACCACCATTTCCAACAACCTGGCGAACGTTTCGACCACGGGCTTCAAGCGCGACCGCGCCGAGTTCGAGGACCTGCTGTACCAGATCCGTCGTCAACCGGGTGGCCAGACCAGCCAGGACAGCGAACTGCCCACCGGCCTGCAGCTGGGTACCGGTGTGCGCATCGCCGGCACCCAGAAGATCTTCACCCAGGGCAGCCTGCAAACCACCGAGCAGCCGCTGGACATGGCCATCAACGGTCGCGGCTTCTTCCAGGTGCTGATGCCCGATGGCACCGTCGCCTATACCCGTGACGGCAGCTTCCACCTGAACTCCGACGGCCAGATCGTCACCTCCCAGGGCTTCGCTCTGGAGCCGGCCATCGTCCTGCCCGCCGAAGTGCAGACCTTCACCGTGGGCGAGGACGGCACCGTCTCCGTGACCACCACCGGCAACCCCGCTGCTCAGATCATCGGCAATATCCAGACCGCCGACTTCGTCAACTACGGCGGCCTTCAATCCATCGGCAACAACCTCTATCTGGAGACTGCCGCCAGTGGCGCGCCGCAGGTTGGCACTCCGGGCCTGACCGGTTTGGGCGTGGTGCAGCAGAACACCCTGGAGAACTCCAACGTCAGCGTGGTCGAGGAACTGGTGAACATGATCACCACCCAGCGTGCCTACGAGATGAACTCCAAGGTCATCTCCACCGCCGACCAGATGCTCGCTTTCGTCACGCAGAACCTGTAACGCCCTGAGGTAGTTGTCATGAACCGGCTGATCATTCTTCTCCCGCTGCTCGGCATCACCCTGATCCAGGGCTGTGTGCAACCTGCGCCGCGACCGAACGATCCCTACTACGCGCCCGTGCTGCCGCGCACTCCGCTGCCTGCCGCACAGAGCAACGGCGCGATCTACCAGGCCGGTTTCGAGACCAACCTCTACGACGACCGCAAGGCCTATCGCGTGGGTGACATCATCACCATCACCCTCAACGAGCGTACCCAGGCCAGCAAGAACGCCAACTCGCAGATCCAGAAGGACAGCAACGCCAACATCGGCCTGACTTCGCTGTTCGGCGGTGGCGTCTCGGTGAACAACCCCAATGGCGGCCTCAATCCGCTGGATGCCGCGCGCCTGTCCCTGGATGCGGAATACAACGCCAACCGCGATACCAAGGGTGATTCCAAGGCGGGGCAGAGCAACAGCCTGTCCGGTTCCGTCACCGTCACCGTGTCCGAAGTGCTGCCCAACGGCATCCTCGCCGTCCGCGGCGAGAAGTGGCTGACCCTGAACACCGGCGATGAGCTGGTGCGCATTGCCGGTATGGTCCGCGCCGATGACATCGGCACCGATAACACCGTGCCGTCCACTCGTGTAGCCGATGCACGCATCACCTATTCCGGCACCGGCGCCTTCGCCGACGCCAGCCAGCCGGGCTGGTTCGACCGGTTCTTCATGAGCCCGCTGTTCCCGTTCTGATGAGGCCGACCATGAAGCGACTGATCACCGCCCTCTGCCTGCTGCTCGCTGCGGGCCTTGCCCAGGCTGAGCGCCTGAAGGACCTGGCGAGCATCCAGGGCGTACGGACCAACCAACTGATCGGCTACGGCCTGGTGGTCGGCCTGAACGGCTCGGGTGACCAGACCACCCAGACGCCGTTCACCCTGCAGACCTTCAACAACATGCTGGCGCAGTTCGGCATCAAGGTGCCGGCCAACGTCGGTAACGTGCAGCTGAAGAACGTCGCGGCGGTGTCCATCCACGCCGACCTGCCGCCCTTCGCCAAGCCGGGCCAGACCATCGATGTGACCGTCTCCTCCATCGGCAACGCCAAGAGCCTGCGCGGCGGCAGCCTGCTGATGTCGCCGCTCAAAGGTATCGACGGCAACGTCTACGCCATCGCCCAGGGCAACCTGGTGGTGGGCGGCTTCGACGCCGAGGGCAGCGACGGTTCCAAGATCACCGTCAACGTTCCGTCCTCCGGGCGCATTCCCTCCGGCGCCACTGTGGAACGCCCGGTGCCGAGCGGCTTCGAGCAGGGCAACTTCCTCACCCTGAACCTCAACCGCCCGGATTTCACCACGGCGAAGAACATCGTCGACAAGCTCAACGAACTCCTTGGTCCGGGCGTCGCCCAGGCCGTGGATGGCGGCTCGGTACGGGTCAGCGCGCCGCTGGACCCGGGCCAGCGCGTGGACTACCTGTCGGTGATCGAGAACCTGGAGATCGAAGCGGGCCAGGCCGTGGCCAAGGTCATCATCAACTCGCGTACCGGCACCATCGTCATCGGCCAGAACGTGAAGGTGCAGCCAGCCGCCGTGACCCACGGCAGCCTCACCGTGACCATTACCGAGGACCCCATCGTCAGCCAGCCGGAAGCCTTCTCCGGCGGCGAGACCGCGGTAGTGCCGCGCTCCCGAGTGAATGCCGAGGAGGAAGCCAAGCCGATGTTCAAGTTCGGCCCCGGCACCACCCTCGACGAAATCGTGCGTGCAGTTAACCAGGTCGGCGCTGCGCCGTCCGACCTGATGGCCATCCTGGAAGCGCTGAAGCAGGCCGGTGCCCTGCAGGCCGACCTGATTGTGATTTAAGGGAAAGGCGATGAACTCGAAACTCTCCACAGGGCTCGCCTCCGGTTCCAAGGTGGACAGCGGCGCCTACACCGACCTGAACCGGCTCAGCCAGTTCAAGGCCGGCAAGGATCGCGACAGCGAGGGCAACATCCGCAAGGTCGCCCAGGAGTTCGAGTCGCTGTTCCTCAACGAAATGATGAAGTCCATGCGCCAGGCAGGTGAAGCCTTCGCCGAAGGCAACTACCTGAACAGCAACGAGACCAAGACCTACCAGGACATGCACGACCAGCAGCTGGCCGTGACCTTGTCCAAGCAGGGCGGCGTCGGCCTGGCCGATGTGCTCACCCGGCAGCTGTCCAAGACCAACAAGTCCACGGGCCCCAATCCCTTCGCCCAGGTGCAGTCCGGCGTTCAGGCCAACTGGCCGGCGCAGGGCAGCAAGCAGGTGGCGAACGCCGAAACCTCGGGCTTTGCGGAACGTGACGACTCCAAGCTGCTCAATCAGCGCCGCCTGGCACTCCCCGGCAAGCTGAGCGAGCGCCAGGCGGCGGGCATCGTGCCGTCGCCCGAGCAGCTTGCCGGTACGTCGCTCGCTGGCAGTGACTGGACCCCGGCACAGACCTACGCCGCGCCTGAGCGCGAGCTGGTCGGTGCCGAGGCGGCGGAAAGCGCCAAGGGTGCCGGCAAGCGCGTCTTCGCTTCGCGCAACGAGTTCATCGACACCTTGCTGCCGATGGCCGAGAAGGCCGCCGAGCGAATCGGCGTCGACCCCCGTTACCTGGTGGCCCAGGCAGCGCTGGAAACCGGCTGGGGCAAGTCGATCATCCGCGAAGGCGATGGCACCAGCAGTCACAACCTGTTCGGCATCAAGGCCCACAAAAGCTGGGACGGCGATTCCGCGCGGGTGATGACCACCGAGTACAAGGGCGGCAAGGCGGTGAAGGAGGCGGCATCGTTCCGCTCCTACAACTCCTTCGAGCAGAGCTTCCACGACTTCGTGAGCTTCCTGGAGAACAACGACCGCTACGACAAGGCGCTGAATTCCGCCGACAACTCCGAGCAGTTCGTCCGCGAGCTGCAGAAGGCCGGCTACGCCACCGATCCGCAGTACGCCCGCAAGATTTCCCAGATTGCCCGCGGCATGCAGGTTTACCAGGCCGTTGCTGCAGTCGACAGCACGACCACCAGGATATGAGGCTTGAGTCATGGCTGACTTACTGAACATTGGCCTGTCGGGACTGCGCGTGAGCCAGACGCAGCTCACCGTCACCGGCCACAACATCTCCAACGTCAATACGCCCGGCTTCACCCGGCAGAGCGCGACGCAGTCCACGACACTGCCGCAGTTCTCCGGCTCGGGATATATCGGCAGCGGGGTGACCCTGACGGATATCCGCCGCAGCTACAGCGAGTTCCTGACTGCGCAGCTGCGCAACACCACCTCGCTAAGCAGCGATGTGGATGCCTACAAGAGCCAGATCGACCAGTTGGACTCGCTGTTGTCCGGCACCACCACCGGCATCACGCCGTCGCTGAAGAGCTTCTTCGCGGCCATGCAGACTGCCGCCGAGGACCCTGCCAATATGCCGGCGCGGCAGCTGGTGCTGTCCGAGGCCGAGGGGCTGGCGCGTCGCTTCAACACCGTCTACGACCGACTGAGCGCGCAGAACGACTCGCTGAACAAGCAGATGTCGTCGGTAGCGGACCAGGTGAACCGCCTGGCCGGCTCCATCGCCAGCCTCAATGACGCCATCGCCGTCGCCTCTTCCAATGGCCAGGTGCCCAACGACCTGCTGGACTCGCGCGAGGAAGCGATCCGTCAGCTTTCCACCTACGTGGGCGTCAGCGTGGTGCCGCAGAGCGACGGCACCCAGAGTATCTTCGTCGGTACCGGCCAGCCGCTGGTGGTGGGGAGCACCGCCAACCGCCTGGAAGCGGTACCGGGCAAGGGCGACCCCAGTCGTTTCGAGCTGGAGTTCGTCAGCGGCGATTCCCGCCAGGGCGTCACTACGCTGCTCAGCGGTGGCGAACTGGGTGGCCTGATCCGCTACCGCAACGAGACCCTGGACGCCAGTCTGAACACCTTGGGGCGCCTGGCCATGTCCATCAGCGACCAGGTCAACACCCAGCTCGGCCAGGGACTGGACCTGAAGGGGAAAGTCGGCGCGGCGCTGTTCGGCAACTACAACGACCCGGCCCTGGCGGCACTGCGGGTCAAGGCGTTCGCCGGCAACAGCAATGCCCAGCCCGCGCTGAACATCACCAATACCAGCCTGCTCAACACCAGCGACTACCAGATAGAGTACGACGCCACGGCGACGCCGCCTTATACAGTGCGCCGCCTGAGCGACAACCAGCAGATGGTCGTCAGCGACAGCACCCCGTCGGGCACGCTGACTATCACGGACAGCGCGGGCCGCGACCAGGGCTTCCAGATCGCCCTCGGCGTGCCGCCGCCCACCACCGGTGACAAGTTCATCCTGCAGCCCACGCGTACCGGCGCCAAGGACATCGCCGCCGTGCTGGACCAGGCGGACCAGTTGGCCTTCGCCGCGCCCCTGCATTCGGAAGCGAACGTGCAGAACAAGGGCACCGGCACCATCGGCCAGCCCAACATCACCAATACGCTGAACCCCATGAGCCAGGCACACCTGGCGGCGATCTCATCCATCACCATGAACTACACGGCTGGTACGCCGGGAAGCCTGAGCTTCTCCGGCCTGCCGCCTGGCGTGACCATCAGCCAGCCGCCGTCGGGAACCCTGAGCGTGACCCCGGGGCAGACCAATCAGCTGAGCTACACCGTGTCGGTCACCACCGGTACTCCGGCCACGACGCAGGAATACCAGATCACCCAGAGCTTCAGTGGTCGCGCGGAAACCGGCGACACCTTCAGTCTCGCCATGAGCACCAACGGTGTGTCTGACAACCGTAACGCCCTCAAGCTGGTGGATTTGCAGACCAAGGCTGCCGTCGGCGTGGACGCCCTGGCGGGTGGCAGCGGCTCCAGCTTCTCCGACAGCTACGGTGACCTGGTGGAGCGGGTAGGCACCCTGACCGCCCAGGCGCGGGTGGACAGCGAAGCCAGCACGGCGATCCTCAAGCAGGCCACGGACAACCGTGACTCCCTCTCGGCTGTGAGCCTGGATGAAGAGGCGGCCAACCTGATCAAGTTCGAGCAGTACTACAACGCTTCGTCGCAAGTGATTCAAGTTGCCCGAAGCCTGTTCGATACCTTGATGAGCACCTTCCGCTAACGGAGCCCGCCATGCGCATTTCCACCATCCAGCAATACAACAATGGCGTGTCGGGCCTGCAACGGAACTATTCGAACGTCACCCGCACCCAGGAACAGATCAGCACCGGCAACCGCATCCTCACGCCGGCGGACGATCCGGTGGCCTCGGTGCGACTCCTGCAGCTCGATCAGCAACAAGGCGTACTCGATCAGTACAACTCCAACCTGACCGCGGCCAAGAACAGCCTGACCCAGGAAGAGGTGACGCTGAACTCGGTCAACACCGTTCTGCAGCGCGTGCGCGAGCTGGCGGGCGAGGCCGGCAACGGCGCCCTCAGCGCGGAAGACCGCAAGTCCATCGCTGCCGAGCTGCGTGAGCGCGAAGACGAACTGCTTGGCCTGATGAACACCCGTAACGCGCGCGGCGAGTACATTTTCTCGGGATTCCAGGGCAAGACCCAGCCTTTCGTGCGCAATGCTGATGGGAGCTACAGCTACGAGGGCGACGAAGGCCAGCGCAAGCTGCAGATCGCCAGCTCCCTGCAGGTTCCTATCAGTGACAACGGCAAACGCATTTTCGAGAATGTCATCAACGCCGGGCGGCTGGACAGCGCCGTGACCAACAGCCCAGCAGGCTCCACGCTGAGCCCTTCGGCGCCGTTGGTGCAGGACGAAGTGGCTTTTACCGGCACCCCGCCTTTCCCCGATGCCGGCGTCCAGATCGTCTTCGGCAACCCCGACGCCAACAGCTACGAGATCTTCGAGCAGGGCACCACCACGCCGGTGCTTGGTAGCGGCGCCATCGACACGGATGCCACTACCGACGATAAGGTGGTGTTCCGAGGCGTCAGCATCAAGTTCGACGGCGTTCCCGTAGGTGGTGAGACCGTCGAGGTGACTGCCCAGCCGAACCAGCAGAAGCAGGGCATCCTCGACACCATCGCCAACCTGCGCATGGCGCTTGAGAATGCTCCCGATACACCGGCTGGCAACAATGTTGTCCGCGACTCTATTGCCGAAGCCCTGACCAACCTGGACAACGGTATGACCGTGGTCGACTCGGTGCGTGGCGACATCGGCGCTCGCCTGAACGTGGTCGAATCCACCCTGACCGACAACGAAGACGTGAGCCTGGTGAACCAGTCCATCCAGGCCGACCTGCGGGAGCTGGACTACGCCGAGGCGCTGTCGCGGTTGTCGTTCCAGTCGGTCATTCTCGAAGCCTCGCAGCAGAGCTACGTGAAAATCGCAGGACTCAGTCTGTTCAACAAGCTGGGGTAGGGCGACCACGCCGTCAGCAAGCGCATGATTCGGTCGCTGAAACATCCTGCCGACGCATCAGACAAGGCTCCGCTCAGTGTGGGGCTTTGCTGTTTTTGACGGCAGGGGGAGAGCGACGCTCAAGTTTCCCAGCACTGCGCCGAAAGCCTTGTTAGGAGGTGGATGTTGGCAAAGTGGCTCTGGGTCAAGAATTTTTTTAGCGCGACCCCTAAAGCTTCCTCCGACACCGCCGATACGAATTACGAATGCGAACTTTAAGGGTGCCTGGGCACTGCCCACCCAAGGTCGCACGCTCAGGCAAACACGCAGTCCTCGGAGGACACCACCATGGCTTTGACCGTCAATACCAACATTGCGTCCCTCAATACCCAGCGCAACTTGAACAATTCGTCCAACGCGCTGAGTAACTCCATGCAGCGTCTGTCCACCGGTCTGCGTATCAATAGTGCCAAGGACGACGCTGCCGGCCTGCAGATTTCGAATCGTCTCAGCAGCCAGATCAATGGCCTGGGTGTGGCTGTGCGCAACGCCAACGACGGTATCTCTTTGGCGCAGACGGCTGAAGGCGCCCTGCAGCAGTCCACTAATATCCTGCAGCGCATGCGTGACCTGTCGCTGCAATCCGCCAACGGTTCCAACTCGACCAGTGAGCGCCAGGCTCTCAATGATGAAGTCAAGCAACTGAAAGACGAGTTGAATCGTATTGCCGACACCACCACGTTCGGTGGTCAGAAGCTGCTGGATGGCAGCTTTGGCACGAAGAAGTTCCAGGTTGGTTCGAATGCCAACGAAACTATTGGCGTTACGGTAAACGGTTCCGGGGCCGCGAAGGTTGGTGCAGACAAGTTCAATCTGGCGGGTACTGGGACGGGTAAAGTCCTGGCGTCCACTGCTGCCGGTACCCCGTTGGCTGCCGCGATCGGTGGTGCGGCCGCAACCCTGACTATCACCGGTGCCAACGGTCAAGCCAAAACTACTGCGAACATTGGTGCGGGCTCTGCTAAGGGCGCTGCAGACGCGATCAACCTTCTTGCCGAAGACACTGGCGTTACTGCTGATGCGCGGACGCAGGTTGAAATGTCGGGCGTTGGCGTCGGCAACGTTTCCTTCACTCTCACCGGTAATACTGGGGCTGGTAACAGCGCTACTATCAGCGCCATTGTCACCGACGCCAACGACATCTCGGCTGTAGCTAACGCAATCAACGCTCAAAGCTCGAAGACAGGTATTACGGCGACTCTGACCGCCAACAATGCCAAGCTCGAACTTTCCAGTGAGGCCGGCGACGATATCGTCATTACCAGCTTCAACAACAGTGGTGCGGACAAAGCCATTGACCTTCGGTCGGTCAGTTTCGACGGAAAGACCTACGCCGGTGCAGTAGCGATTACTGGCGGAACTGCAGCTGATACTGCGCGCGTTCAAGGGAATGTGCAGTTGCAATCCAGCGGGGCTTTCCAGGTCACAGGTACCGGAGCTGAATCGGCTACTCTGGTGGCTGCTGCCGCAACTCCTTACGTTTCGACGCTGGACAAGGTGTCCGATGTGGATATCAGTTCCGCTCTGGGGGCTCAGAATGCCATTTCGGTGATCGATGCTGCTATCGCATCGATCGATAAGAACCGGGCGTCCCTCGGTGCCGTGCAGAACCGCTTCGAGAACACCATCTCCAACCTGCAGAACATCGGCGAAAACGTTTCGGCCGCCCGTAGCCGTATCCAGGACGCCGACTTTGCCGCTGAAACGGCCACCATGACCAAGAACCAGGTGCTGCAACAGGCCGGCACCGCGATCCTGGCCCAGGCAAACCAGCTGCCGCAGGCTGTGCTGAGCCTGCTCCGCTAAACGCTGAGCCGGTTAGTGCCTCACAACGGGGGGAAGCGCTTGCGCTTCTCCCCGTCTTGCCATGAGAGGTGAAGAAATGGATGTAATCAGTGTGAGCGGATCGCCTGCGGGCTCCGGGCTCCGGTTGGTCGGCGGCGACTCGGCAAAAAGCGTCGAAGTGGGCGTGCGAGGCATGGAGGGGGGGAATCCGACGAGCGAGATGAAGGAGGAATCGGCGTCCTCGGGATTGGTGGAGAAGGCGGTTTCGACCATCGAAGCTTTCACCCAGAGCATCAGCCGCAACCTGAGCTTCAAGTTGGATGACTCCACCGGGCGGGTCGTCGTCACTGTGAGCGATACCGCTTCCGGTGAAGTTATTCGCCAGATTCCCTCCGAGGAGGCATTGCGCCTGGCTGAAAGTCTTGAAGAGGCACGCAGCCTGCTGTTCAAGGCGGAAGCCTGAGTTCGTTCCAGGCAAGGCGGCACGAATCTTGACTGCAATGTGCCCGTGACGGCGAAACGCCAATGAACTGACGAGGTAGAGGGAAATGGCATCGACAACCATCAGCGGCTTGAACTCCGGGCTGAATATCCCGTCGATCGTGGAGAGCCTGGTCGCCGCAGAGAAGGGGCCCAAGGAAGCGCAGCTCAATCGTCTGGAAAAGGCCACCACGGCGAAGATCACCGGAGTCGGGCAGCTCAAGAGTGCTATTGCCGACCTGCAGACCATCCTCAAGGACATGAACAAGGCGGAGCTTTTCCAGAAGCGCACCGCAACCTCGTCCGACACCAAGCTGGTCACCGCTTCGGCGACCAAGGATGCCCTGGCAGGTACCTACAAGGTCGATGTCGAGCGCCTGGCCACCTCCAGCAAGGTGGCGACGGCAACCATCAGCGGCGGTTCCTCCGCCACCTTCGCCAGCGGCGGAACCCTGACCGTCAAGCTGGGCGACACTGAACTCGCACCGGTCAACATCGCAGCGAATGCCTCGCTCAAAGACATCCGCGACGCCATCAATACCCAGCTCAAGGATCAGGGCGTCAGTGCCAATATCGTCACCGATTCTTCCACAGTCCCGGCGACCTCTCGCCTCCTGCTGTCCTCCACCAAGACTGGGAGCGATGCCAACCTGGGCATGACAGGGACCGGTGATCTGGCTGCGCTGAACATCGCCCAGTACGACCCGGACAGTGGTACCCCGCCTGTGGCGAATGTTCATCTCTCCGTCGCGGCCAACGCCAAATTCAGCATCGACGGCCTGGCCATGGAAAACGCAACCAACAGTGTCGCGGATTACATCGAGGGTGTGACGATCAATCTGGTCGGCCCCACCGAGGCTGGCAAACCGATCACTCTGACCGTGGATCAGGACAAGTCCAGCATCACCAGCAACATCAAGAAGTTCGTCGATGCCTACAACAAGCTGATTACCACGACCTCGTCGCTGACTGCGGTGTCCGCGGTGGGCGAGGACAAGGCGCCGGTTACTGGGGCACTGGTGGGGGATGCCAGTGTGCGTACGTTGCTATCGGCAGCACGCAATGAGCTGGCCAACGCCTCGGGTGATGGGGAAATTCGCATCCTCGCTGATCTGGGTATCACCACCCAGAAAGACGGCACCCTGAAGATCGACGACACGAAGCTGGGTAAGGCGCTCAATGAGAACTTCGAGTCCGTTGCCTCCTTCTTCACTGGTGAGACTGGTTTGATGAACCGCGTCAATGCCAAGCTCGATCCCTACGCCCGGACCGGCGGGATACTTGAGCAGCGCCTGAGTGGTCTGAACGGCACCATCAATTCAGTGGATGACCAGCGCGAAGCGCTCAGTCGTCGGGTCGAGCAACTGCAATCCCGTCTGCTGGCTCAGTTCAACGCCATGGACAGTCTGGTTGGTCAGCTCAACCAGACCAGCAGTCGTCTGGAACAAGCATTCAAGAGCCTCCCTGGTTTGGTGAAAAGTTAATGAACACTCCGATCGATACCTACAAGCAGATCAAGGCTTCTCCAGACGTCTCGCCTTATCAGGTTGTGCAAATGTTGCTTGGCGGGGCTCTTGAGCGCGTGTCGCTTGCACGACTGGCGCAGCGAGAAGGTAATGCCGAGATTCGTGGTTTGGCGGTGGGCAGCACGCTTAGCATCATTGGTGCATTGCAGGCCGGTCTGGATAAGGAGTCGGGCGGGGAAATCGCTGAGAACCTGGACGTGTTGTATGACTACATGACGCGCCGGCTTGCTGGTGTGGCCCTCGACAATACCCCCCGGCGCCTGGATGAAGTCGAGGCTCTGCTCTGCGAGATCAAGTCCGCCTGGGATGCCATCGGGCCGGATGAAAATCGCGAGATAGATGCAGTTCCTGGCTAAAGCTTTGAGTTGGCTGGCCGATACCTAATGTATCCAGTCAGACATCAAGGCAAAGCACCATGAATCCGATGGCGGCCCTCAAGCAGTACCAATCCGTGAACACCCAGGCCCAGGCCGTGGATGCCAGCCCCCATCGGCTGATCCAGATGCTCATGGAAGGCGGCCTTACCCGCCTGGCCCAGGCTCGCGGTGCCATCGAGCGCGGTCAGCTCGCGCAGAAAGGCGAGCTGATCGGCAAGGCAATCGCTATCATTGGCGGCCTGCGTGATGGCCTGAACTTCGAGCAGGGCGGCGATATCGCGGCCAACCTCGATGCACTCTACGAGTACATGGTGTCCCGCCTGCTCGAAGCGAACCTGAAAAGCGACGCTGCGCTGGTGGACGAAGTGGCAGGGCTGCTGCGTAACGTGAAAACCGGATGGGATGGCATCGCCCAGTGATGCCGTCCGGGGTGGCAGGAGAATTCCAATGAATGCATCAGTCCAGCGTCTTGAAGCAACCGGCAGCGCCTTGCGCGATGCCCTGGCTCGCCAGGACTGGGCAGCCATCGGTGAGTTGGACCAACTCTGCCGCCAGGCCGTCGACGATGCCATGGTCGACGCCGTGGACGATGGCGAAGTACTCGGCGCGCGTCTGCAGGAACTGCTGTCGCTCTATCGCGAGCTGGTGGAAATCTGCCAGGCCGAGCAGCGCCGTATTGCCGGGGAACTGGTGCAGATCAATCAGGCCCAGCAGGGTGCCAAGGTGTACAAGCTGTTCGGCTGATGGCCCGACAGTTTCGATCTGCCACTAGTTCGATATTGCTCTGACAACTGCTTAGCCATTCCGTCGGCTAGACCAAAAAAAGCACGCCATAAAATTGACTCGGCAAGGGTTTTTCACTTTACTAGTGGCCAATTGCCGGTCAAACCCGCCTTCGGGAAGCACCGTCTGTCCATACGTCGCGGAACGCGGCGTTCAGCCCATAAAAGCAAGAACCAGACAATGTGGCGTGAAACCAAGATTCTGCTGATCGACGACAATAGCGATCGCCGCCGCGACTTCGCGGTGATCCTGAATTTCCTCGGGGAAGAGTACCTGGACTGTGCCAGCCACGACTGGCGCGACGTGACCGGTTCCCTGAGCTCCAGCCGCGACGTCCTGTGCGTCATGTTGGGCGAGACGAGTGCCAAGGGCGGCGCGCTCGAACTGGTCAAGCAATTGCTGGCGTGGGACGAATTCCTGCCGGTGCTGCTGATCGGCGACCAGATCCAGATGGACTGGCCGGAAGACCTCCGCCGCCGCTTGCTGACCAACCTGGAGATGCCGCCCAGCTACAACAAGCTGCTCGACTCCCTGCATCGCGCCCAGGTCTATCGCGAAATGTACGACCACGCCCGCGAGCGTGGCCGCCAGCGCGAACCCAACCTGTTCCGCAGCCTGGTGGGCACCAGCCGTGCCATCCAGCAGGTGCGGCAGATGATGCAGCAGGTGGCCGACACCGACGCCAGCGTGCTCATCCTCGGTGAGTCCGGCACCGGCAAGGAAGTGGTTGCGCGCAACCTTCATTACCATTCCAAGCGTCGCGAAGCCCCATTCGTTCCGGTCAACTGCGGCGCCATTCCGGCAGAGTTGCTGGAAAGCGAACTGTTCGGCCACGAGAAAGGCGCCTTCACCGGTGCCATTACCAGCCGGGCAGGGCGTTTCGAGCTGGCCAACGGCGGCACCCTGTTCCTCGACGAGATCGGCGACATGCCGTTGCCGATGCAGGTCAAGCTGCTGCGCGTGCTGCAGGAGCGCACCTTCGAGCGTGTGGGCAGCAACAAGACCCAGAACGTCGATGTGCGCATCATTGCCGCCACCCACAAGAATCTCGAGCAGATGATCGAGGCGGGCAGCTTCCGCGAAGATCTCTACTACCGCCTCAACGTCTTCCCCATCGAAATGGCACCGCTGCGTGAGCGGGTGGAAGACATTCCGCTGCTGATCAACGAGCTCATCTCGCGCATGGAGCACGAGAAGCGCGGTTCGATTCGCTTCAACTCCGCCGCCATCATGTCCCTGTGCAACCACGACTGGCCGGGCAACGTCCGCGAGCTCGCCAACCTGGTGGAGCGTATGGCGATCATGCATCCCTACGGCGTCATCGGCGTCAGCGAGCTGCCGAAGAAATTCCGCCATGTGGATGACGAGGACGAGCAGCTCAAGGCCAGCCTGCGCGAGGAAATCGAAGAGCGTTCGGCCATCGGCGCCGGCCTGCCCGGCGTTGCTTCGCCGGCGCTGCTGCCGCCGGAAGGCCTGGATCTCAAGGACTACCTCGGCAACCTGGAGCAGGGGCTGATCCAGCAGGCGCTGGACGATGCTTCCGGCGTAGTGGCCCGCGCCGCCGAGCGCCTGCGTATCCGTCGCACCACCCTGGTGGAGAAGATGCGCAAGTACGGCATGAGCCGCCGCGACGAGGAATTGGCGGAAGAATAATTCCGCTTTTCCCAAGCCCTTGTTTTTAAAGGGCTAAATTTTAGGCACGAGTATTGCTATCTCTCCCTCGACCGACCGTCTGCTGACGGTCGATGGAGCGAGAGACGAGCAATGAGCCACGCAGTACCCCCCGCACAGAATCCGGAAAACGCCCCCGCCGAGCAGGCTAGTCGCGCTGGTCTCGAGCAAGCGTTCGCGCTGTTCAACCAGATGTCGACCCAGCTCAGCGAGTCCTACAGCATGCTGGAGGCGCGCGTCACCGAGCTGAAGGGCCAACTGGCCCTGGTCAGTGCCCAGCGCATGCAGGAACTGGCGGAAAAGGAGCGCCTGGCGAACCGTCTGCAGAGCCTGCTCGACTTGCTGCCTGGTGGCGTCATCGTGATTGATGGACAGGGTGTGGTGCGTGAAGCCAATCCCGTGGCTCGCAGCCTCCTTGGCCAGCCGTTGGTGGGAATGCTCTGGCGCCAAGTGATCGCCCGCAATTTTGCCCCCCGTGAAGACGATGGCCATGAGATCTCCCTCAAGGATGGTCGCCGCGTTTCCATCGCCACTCGCTCCCTGAATGCCGAACCCGGCCAGTTGGTGCTCCTCACCGACCTGACGGAAACCCGTCGCCTGCAGGACCAACTGTCCCGCCATGAACGCCTTTCCGCCTTGGGTCGCATGGTCGCCTCCCTGGCCCACCAGATTCGCACGCCCCTTTCTGCGGCCTTGCTCTATGCCAGCCACCTGACCCAACAGGTCTTGCCGACGGACCAGCAGCAACGCTTCGCCGGGCGCCTCAAGGAGCGCCTGCACGAGCTGGAGCACCAGGTCCGCGACATGCTGGTATTCGCACGCGGCGAGTTGCCATTGCCGGATCGACTGACGCCTGCTGCCGTGTTTTCCGCCTTGCGCGCCTCGGCTGAATCCCATGTGGAAGGCAAGGAAGTGCGCTGGCAGTGCGACCTCGCCGGCGGCGAACTGCTGTGCAATCGCGACACCCTTGTAGGCGCGATGCTCAATCTGATCGAGAACGCCAACCAGGCGGCTGGCCGCGACCTGCGTCTCAAGGTCCACCTCTATCGTCGTGGCAGCGATCTGCGCCTGTCCATCAGTGACAACGGCCCAGGCATCGACGCCACGACCCTGGCGCGCCTCGGAGAACCCTTCTTCACCACCAAGACCACCGGCACCGGCCTCGGGCTGGCTGTGGTCAAAGCGGTGGCGCGTGCCCACCAGGGCGAGCTGCAACTGCGCTCGCGCCCCGGTCGCGGCACCTGCGCCACCCTGGTCCTGCCGCTGATTCCCGCGGCGCAGTCGGTTACACAGGAGTAAAGGACGATGACTGCCAAAATTCTGCTGGTCGAAGATGACCGCGCCCTGCGTGAGGCCCTGGCGGACACTCTGCTGATCGGTGGCTACGACTTCCGCGCCGTGGACTGCGCCGAAACCGCGCTGGTCGCGCTGGGTGAAGAGTCCTTCGGCCTGATGGTGAGCGACGTCAACATGCCCGGCATGGACGGTCACCAGTTGCTGGCCATCGTTCGTCAGCGCTTCCCTCAGCTTCCTGTGTTGCTGATGACGGCATTTGGCGCAGTGGAGCGGGCCGTGGACGCGATGCGTCAGGGCGCCGCCGATTACCTGGTGAAGCCGTTCGAACCCAATACCCTGCTGGAGCTCGTGGCCCGCCATGCGCTGGGTCGTGTGAGTCAGGTCACCAGTGACGGTCCGGTCGCCCTGGAGCCGGCCAGCCGTCAATTGCTGGAGCTGGCCGCGCGCGTGGCGCGCAGTGATTCGACTGTCCTCATCTCTGGCGAGTCCGGCACTGGCAAGGAAGTGCTGGCGCAGTACATCCACCAGCAGTCGACCCGCGCCAATGGTCCCTTTATCGCCATCAACTGTGCGGCGATTCCGGACAACATGCTCGAGGCCACCCTGTTCGGTCATGAGAAGGGTGCCTTCACCGGTGCCATCGCCAGTGCGCCTGGCAAGTTCGAGATGGCTGACGGTGGCACCATCCTGCTCGACGAGATTTCCGAAATGCCCCTGGGCCTGCAGGCCAAGCTGCTGCGGGTGTTGCAGGAGCGCGAAGTGGAAAGGGTTGGCGCACGCCGGCCGATCAGCCTGGATATCCGCGTGCTGGCTACCACCAACCGTGACCTCGCCGGCGAAGTGGCGGCGGGGCGCTTCCGTGAAGACCTCTATTACCGCCTTTCGGTTTTCCCGCTGGCCTGGCGTCCGTTGCGGGAGCGTCCGGCAGACATCCTGCCGCTGGCCGAGCGTCTGCTCGCCAAGCACGTCAAAAAAATGAATCACGCCGCCGTGCGCTTCTCCGCTGAAGCCCAGGCAGCTCTGCTGGTCCACGGCTGGCCAGGTAACGTACGCGAACTGGACAACGCCGTGCAGCGCGCTCTGATCCTGCAGCAGGGCGGACTGATCCAGCCTCACGACCTGTGCCTGACCGCGCCCATCGGCATGGGCATCGCTCCGGCCCTGTCGGCGCTGACGCCCGCGCCGGTTTCCGCGCCCGTGGTACCGCTGCCGGTAGCCGCCCTGCCGGTCGAGGCACCGAGCGCCCTGGGCGATGACCTGCGCCGCCACGAGTTCCAGATGATCATCGACACCCTGCGTTCCGAGCGTGGCCGTCGCAAGGAGGCTGCCGAGCGCCTTGGCATCAGCCCGCGCACCCTGCGCTACAAGCTGGCCCAGATGCGCGACGCCGGCATGGATGTAGAGGCTTACCTCTACGCCAGCTGAGGCTGACGCTTTTTTGTAGGAGGTTCTGCCCCTCCCCGTAACGCCCGTCCCTGAGCTTTTGGCACCCTTGTTGCAGATACCCCTTCATCGGACCGCGTAGCGTCAAAAAAACGCGGCAGTTGGAGGAATGAGATGAGCCAGGGTGTTGAATTCAATCGCCTGATGTTGGAAATGCGAGCCATGCAGATGGATGCAATGGCCCGTGCCAAACCTGCCCCTGTGGCAGCCCCCGAGGCCAGTGCGCCGAGCTTCGCCGACATGCTTGGCAAAGCGGTCAACAAGGTTGCGGAAACCCAGAAGATTTCCACGGACATGGCCAGCGCATTCGAGGTCGGGCAGAAGGGCGTCGACCTCACCGACGTCATGATCGCTTCGCAGAAAGCCAGCGTTTCGTTCGAGGCCATGACCCAGGTGCGTAACAAGCTGGTCCAGGCCTACCAAGACATCATGCAGATGCCGGTTTGAGGACGGATTGAGAAATGGCTGAAGCCGCTGTTGCAAAGGTTCCCGCCAAGGCAGATGCGCCGGATGCGCAGGGTGAGAAGAAGCCGCTGTTCGGCCTGTCCTTCCTGGATAACCTCTCGCAGATGAGCATGCTGCGTCAGGTCGGCCTCCTGGTCGGCCTGGCCGCGAGTGTCGCCATCGGCTTCGCTGTGGTGCTCTGGTCGCAGCAGCCGGACTACCGCCCGCTGTACGGCAGCCTGTCCGGGATGGACGCCAACCAGGTGGTGGAAGCCCTGGGCGCGGCCGACATCCCATACAAGATCGAGCCCAACTCTGGCGCCCTGCTGGTCAAGTCCGACGACCTGGCCCGCGCCCGCATGAAGCTGGCTGCTGCCGGCGTCGCGCCGAGCGACAACACCGTCGGCTTCGAGATCCTCGACAAGGAACAGGGGCTGGGCACCAGCCAGTTCATGGAGGCCACCCGCTATCGCCGGGGCCTGGAAGGCGAGCTGGCGCGCACCATTTCCAGCCTGAACAACGTCAAGGGTGCGCGAGTGCACCTGGCCATTCCGAAAAGCTCGGTGTTCGTCCGCGACGAGCGCAAGCCGACCGCTTCGGTTCTGGTCGAACTCTATCCGGGGCGCTCCCTGGAGCCGAGCCAGGTGATGGCGATCGTCAACCTGGTGGCGACCAGCGTGCCGGAGCTGGAGAAATCCCAGGTCACCGTCGTCGACCAGAAAGGCAACCTGCTGTCCGACCAGCAGGAACTGTCCGAGCTGACCATGGCCGGCAAGCAGTTCGACTACACCCGCCGCATGGAAACCCTCTATACCCAGCGTGTGCACAGCATCCTGCAGCCGGTGCTGGGCAATGGCCGCTACAAGGCGGAAGTGTCTACGGACGTGGACTTCAGCGCGGTGGAATCCACCTCCGAAATGTACAACCCGGATCAGCCGGCCCTGCGCAGCGAGCAGAAACTCGCCGAAGAGCGCCAGAACAACGGCGGTCCGCAAGGCGTGCCGGGGGCACTGTCCAACCAGCCGCCGGCACCGGGTGCCGCACCTCAGCAGGCCACCAGTGCCGCACCGGCCGGCGTACAGCCGGGGCAGCCGCTGCTGGATGACAACGGCCAGCAGATCATCGACCCGGCCACCGGCAAGCCGATGCTCGCACCGTACCCGACCGACAAGCGCGACCAGACCACCCGCAACTTCGAGCTGGACCGCTCCATCAGCTACACCAAGCAGCAGCAGGGCCGCCTGCGCCGGCTTTCCGTCGCGGTGGTGCTGGACGATCAGGTGAAGGTCGACGCGACGACCGGTGAAACCACGCGAGTGCCGTGGAGCGCCGACGAGATTGCCCGCTTCACCCGCCTGGTACAGGACTCGGTCGGCTATGACGCCAGCCGTGGCGACAGCGTCAGCGTGATCAACACCGCCTTCATGAACGACAACGGCGAAGAAGTCATCGACATTCCCTTCTACACCCAGCCCTGGTTCTGGGATGTGGTGAAGCAGGTGCTCGGTGTGCTCTTCATCCTGGTGCTGGTCTTCGGGGTGTTGCGTCCGGTGCTGAACAACATCAGTGGCACCAGCAAATCCAGGGAGCTCGAAGGCGGTCGCGGCGGCGACGCCGACCTGGGCGAGATGGGGCTGTCCGGCGAGCTGTCGGATGACCGCGTCAGCCTGGGTGGACCGCAAAGCATCCTGCTGCCGAGCCCGAGCGACGGGTATGATGCGCAGCTCAACGCCATCAAGAGCCTGGTGGCCGAAGATCCTGGCCGTGTGGCCTTGGTAGTCAAAGAGTGGATCAACGCCGATGAGTGATACCCGCGCGCCCGCCAAGCTGAACAAGGTCGACAAGGCCGCCATTCTGCTGCTGTCCCTGGGCGAGACCGATGCTGCCCAGGTGCTCCGTCACATGGGGCCGAAGGAAGTGCAGCGAGTCGGCGTCGCCATGGCGCAGATGCGCAACATCCACCGCGAGCAGGTGGAGCAGGTGATGAGCGAGTTCGTCGAGATCGTCGGCGACCAGACCAGCCTGGGCGTCGGCGCCGATGGCTACATCCGCAAGATGCTCACCCAGGCCTTGGGCGAGGACAAGGCCAACAACCTGATCGACCGCATCCTGCTGGGCGGCAGCACCAGCGGCCTGGACAGCCTGAAATGGATGGAGCCGCGTGCCGTGGCTGACGTCATCCGCTACGAGCACCCGCAGATCCAGGCCATTGTGGTCGCCTACCTGGACCCGGACCAGGCGGCCGAAGTGCTCAGTCACTTCGATCACAAGGTTCGCCTGGACATCGTCCTGCGCGTTTCGTCGCTCAACACCGTGCAACCGTCCGCGCTCAAGGAACTCAACCTGATTCTCGAGAAGCAGTTCGCCGGCAATGCCAGCACCACCCGCACCGCCATGGGCGGGGTGAAGCGCGCGGCGGACATCATGAACTTCCTCGACAGCTCGGTCGAAGGCCAGCTGATGGACTCCATTCGCGAAGTGGACGAAGACCTCTCGACCCAGATCGAAGACCTCATGTTCGTCTTCGACAACCTGGCCGATGTCGACGACCGCGGCATCCAGGCGCTGTTGCGCGAAGTGTCCTCCGACGTGCTGGTGCTGGCCCTGAAGGGCTCGGACGAGGCGATCAAGGAGAAGGTCTTCAAGAACATGTCCAAGCGCGCGGCCGAACTGCTGCGCGACGACCTGGAAGCCAAGGGGCCGGTGCGTGTCAGCGACGTCGAGTCGGCGCAGAAGGAAATCCTCACCATCGCCCGCCGTATGGCCGAAGCCGGGGAAATCGTCCTCGGCGGCAAGGGCGGCGAAGAAATGATCTGAGGCGCCCATGGCCAACAAGGATTCGGCAAGCGAACTGATCCGCGCCAAGGACATCAACGTCTTCGATCGCTGGTCGCTGCCCAGTTTCGACCCGGACGCCCCGCAAGCGGCCGAACCGGAAGAGCCGTTAGCTGCAGAGGCACCCGCGCCCGAGCCTGAACCGCAGATCGAGGAAGTGCCGGTCGAGGAGGTCAAGCCGCTGACGCTGGACGAGCTCGAGGCGATCCGCCAGGACGCCTACAACGAAGGCTTCGCCACCGGCGAGCGCGACGGTTTCCACGCCGGCCAGCTCAAGGCTCGCCAGGAAGCCGAGGCTGCCGTGAATGCCCGCCTTACCCAGCTCGACACGCTGATGGCCCAGCTGCTGGACCCCATCGCCGAGCAGGACCGGCAGATCGAGGAATCCCTGGTGCACCTCACCAGCCTGATCACCCGCCAGGTGATCCAGCGCGAACTGCGCATGGATTCCGGACAGATCCGCCATGTGCTGCGCGAAGCGCTGAAGCTGCTGCCCATGGGCGCCGACAATGTGCGCATCCACATCAACCCGCAGGACTTCGAACAGGTGAAGGCCCTGCGTGAGCGCCATGAAGAAAACTGGCGCATCCTCGAAGACGAATCGCTGGAGCCAGGCGGCTGCCGCGTCGAGACCGAGCATTCGCGCATCGACGCCAGCATCGAGACGCGCCTGAGCCAGGCCATGAAGCAGCTCTTCGAGCAGCAGCGCGAACAGAAGGTCCATCCGCCGTCGGCCGATCTGGTGGTCGACCTGGACTCGCCGGACAGCCTCGACCATGCGTATTGAGCGCGCCAGCTTCGCCAAGCGACTGGCGGGATATAACGACGTCATCGATCTGCCCTCGCAACCCACGGTGGAAGGCCGCCTGCTACGCATGGTGGGCCTCACCCTGGAGGCCGAAGGGCTGCGCGCGCCGGTGGGAAGCCGCTGCCTGGTGATCAACGATGACAGCTACCACCCGGTGCAGGTGGAAGCCGAAGTGATGGGCTTTTCCGGTAGCAAGATCTTTCTGATGCCGGTGGGCAGCCTCTCCGGCATTGCCCCGGGCGCTCGCGTGGTGCCGCTGCCGGATACGGGCCGCCTGCCCATGGGAATGTCCATGCTGGGCCGCGTGCTGGATGGCGCCGGTCGTGCCCTGGATGGCAAGGGCGGCATGAAGGCCGAAGACTGGGTGCCGATGGACGGCCCCACCATCAACCCGCTCAAGCGTCACCCCATCAGCGAACCGTTGGATGTGGGCATTCGCTCCATCAATTCGTTGCTTACCGTCGGCCGCGGGCAGCGCCTCGGCCTGTTCGCCGGCACCGGTGTGGGTAAGTCGGTGCTGCTGGGCATGATGACCCGCTTCACCGAAGCGGAAATCATCGTCGTCGGCCTGATCGGCGAACGGGGCCGCGAGGTGAAGGAGTTCATCGAGCACATCCTCGGTGAGGAAGGCCTCAAACGTTCAGTGGTGGTGGCATCCCCGGCGGACGATGCGCCGCTGATGCGCCTGCGTGCCGCCATGTACTGCACCCGCATCGCCGAGTATTTCCGCGACAAGGGCAAGAACGTCCTGCTGCTGATGGATTCCCTGACCCGCTTCGCCCAGGCCCAGCGCGAGATCGCCCTGGCCATTGGCGAACCGCCGGCCACCAAGGGCTACCCGCCGTCGGTGTTCGCCAAGCTGCCGAAGCTGGTGGAGCGCGCCGGTAACGCGGAACAGGGGGGCGGTTCCATCACGGCCTTCTATACCGTGCTTTCCGAAGGCGACGACCAGCAGGACCCCATTGCCGACTCCGCGCGCGGCGTGCTCGACGGCCACTTCGTGCTGTCCCGTCGCCTGGCCGAGGAAGGCCACTACCCGGCCATCGACATCGAAGCCTCCATCAGCCGGGTCATGCCGCAGGTGGTCAGCCCCGAGCACATGAAGATGGCCCAGCGCTTCAAGCAGCTGTGGTCGCGCTACCAGCAGAGCCGCGACCTGATCAGCGTCGGCGCCTACGTCGCCGGTGGTGATCCTGACACCGATCTGGCCATCGCCCGCCAGCCGGCCATGAGCGCCTTCCTGCGCCAGGGCCTGGACGAGAGCGAGAGCCTTCCCCAGAGCGCCCAGCGTCTTGCGGCCGCCCTGGGAATCCAGGGCTGATAGCGCATGTCGCAGAATCGTGCGGCGCGCCTGGCGCCGGTGGTCGAGATGGCCGCGCGCGCCGAGCGAGAAGCGGCGCGTATGCTCGGCCGCTGCCAGGCCCAGGCCACCCAGGCGGAAATGAAGCTGGGCGAGCTGGAGCGCTATCGCTCCGACTACCAGCAGCAATGGATCGAGGAAGGGCGGCGCGGCGTTTCCGGCCAATGGTTGATGAACTACCAGCGCTTCCTGTCGCAGCTCGAATCCGCCATCGGTCAGCAGTTGCAGAGCGTCAATTGGCACCGCGACAACCTCGACAAGGCCCGCGCCGCCTGGCAGCAGCGCTACGCGCGTCTCGAAGGGCTGCGCAAGCTGGTGCAGCGCTACCTCGACGAAGCCCGTGCGGCCGAAGACAAGCGCGAGCAGAAGCTGCTGGACGAACTGGCCCAGCGCTTGCCGGCCAGAGACCTGTAGGGGCGAAATCATTGGCTGTTGCCAGAATCGATAGTCGGCAAAGGAGTCTTGTAGGAGCTAGCTTGCTAGCGAAAAAGGGACCATTCGCTGGCAAGCCAGCTCCTACAGGCAATGCAGTCCCGTTCCGCTGCAACCAGTTCTTCAACACGTCATCTCAGAACCATAAATTCTCCCGGCTCGCCGCTTTCCAGTTGCCGTGCCTGAAGGCGGGTGCTAAATCTTCACCACGCGCATTCCGAACTTGAACAAGGAGCTTTGCATGGCCATCACCTCGATGCCCTCCGACGATGGGCAGGAGCTGACCATCACTATCCAGGGACGTTTCGATTTCGGCGCCCACCAGGAATTCCGCGACGCCTACGAGCGCGTCAATTTCACCCCCAAGCGCTACGTCGTGGATCTCAAGGGCACCACTTATCTCGACAGCTCTGCCCTCGGCATGCTGCTGCTTCTGCGTGACCACGCCGGTGGCGAGCGTGCACAGATCCGCCTTGCCAACTGCAACCCCGACGTCCGCAAGATCCTCGCCATTTCCAACTTCGAACAACTGTTCCAGATCGCCTGAGGCCCGTTGCCATGCCGTCGCCGCTGACGATCCTGATTGCCGAGGACAACGCGGCGGACAGGCTGCTGCTGTCCACCATTGTCAGCCGCCAGGGCCACCGCGCCCTGACGGCCGCCAATGGCCGCGAGGCTGTTGCGCTGTTCCAGCAGGAGCAGCCGCAACTGGTATTGATGGATGCCCTGATGCCGGTGATGGACGGCTTCGAAGCTGCCCGCCGGATCAAGCAACTGGCCGGCGAAGCGCTGGTGCCGATCATCTTCCTCACCTCCCTCACCGAGAACGAGGCATTGGTGCGCTGTCTGGAGGCGGGCGGCGATGACTTCCTCGCCAAGCCCTACAACCGCGTGATCCTCGAAGCCAAGATCAAGGCGCTTGACCGGCTGCGCCGCCTGCAGGACACGGTACTGCAGCAGCGTGACCTGATCGCTCGGCACAACGAACACCTGGTCACCGAACAGCGAGTGGCCAAGGCGGTATTCGACAAGGTGGCGCACTCGGGCTGCCTGAGCGCGCCGAACATCCGCTACCTGCAATCGCCCTACGCGCTATTCAATGGCGACTTGCTGCTGGCGGCCTACAAGCCCTCCGGCGGCATGCATGTGCTGCTTGGCGACTTCACCGGCCACGGCCTGCCGGCGGCCATTGGCGCCATGCCCCTGGCCGAGGTGTTCTACGGCATGACCGCCAAGGGTTATGCCATGGCGGACATCCTGCGGGAGATGAACGCCAAGCTGAAACGCATCCTGCCGGTTGGCGTGTTCTGCTGTGCCACCTTCCTCAACCTCAGTTTCCAGCGGCGTCTGGTCGAGGTATGGAATGGCGGTCTTCCCGAGGGTTATCTGCGTCGAGCGGATAGCGGCGAGCTGGTGCCGCTGGTGTCGCGCCACCTGCCGCTGGGGGTGCTCGACCAGGGCAGCTTCAACGCGCATTTCGAGTCCTACCCCATCGAGACCGGCGACCGCATCTTCCTGGTCTCTGATGGCGTGCTGGAAACCCGCAACGACAGTGACGAAACCTTCGGGGACCAGCGCTTGCGTGAGGTTTTCGATGCCAATGGCGACGGCAACCGACTATTCGACGAAATCCAGCTGGCGCTGAGCGCCTTCCGTGGTCATGCCCAAGACGATGTCAGCATGATCGAAGTGCGCATGCTCGATGACTCCAACGAGCGCGCCAAATTGGCCTTCACCGACAGTGGCCAGGCCAGCCCGCTGGACTGGTCGGCGTCCTTCGAGTTTCGCGCCCAGACACTCAAACGCTTCAATCCGCTGCCGTTCCTCCTGCAGCTTCTGCTGGAAGTCCAGGGGCTGCGCGACCAGGGTGGTGCGCTCTACACCGTGCTGGCCGAGCTCTACTCCAATGCGCTGGAACATGGTGTGCTGGGGCTGGATTCGTCCCTCAAGCGCAATGCCGAAGGCTTCGCCCTCTACTATCGCGAGCGTAGCGAACGCCTCGCCGGGCTGGAGGACGGCTATGTGCGCTTCAATCTGCAACTGGTCCCGGAAGGCCGGGGAGGGCGGTTGCTGGTGCATGTGGAGGACAGCGGCCAGGGCTTCGAACTGGGCTCTGTCCTGGCGCGCGAACCACTCACGGAAGGTCTCTGTGGTCGGGGCCTGACGCTGATCAGGCAGCTCGCTGCGAGCTGCGAGCCCGCCGAGGATGGCAAGGGCATTCGCGTCGAATTCCGTTGGCCCGTTAAGGCATAATTTTCTGACGTTCAGTGAAGGGAGCGACGGAGTTGTCCGATATCCATCTCGACCATTCAGTGCTGTCCGCCCTGCGGGATGTCATGGAGGACGAGTTCCCCGTGTTGCTGGATACCTTCCTGGCGGACTCGGCGGAACGGCTGCGACAGATCCGCCAGGCCAATGCCGCATCCGATAGCCAGGCCCTGCGCCTGGCTGCCCACAGCTTCAAGGGCAGCTGCAGCAACATGGGTGCCCTCGAGCTGGCGGGCCTGTGCAAGCAACTGGAGGACATGGCCCGTCGTGACCAGCTTTCCGATGCACCTGGCGTCATCCTGCTGATCGAGCAGGAGTTCCTCACTGTCCGTGGTCTGCTGCAGGAAGCACGTCGCGGCCTGCCGCACTGATCAAGACTCCCGCCGCCCGGCCATGTTGGCCCATCCCTTGCACTCACACTGGCACGAACCAACCCGAGCGGAGAGTGCCCATGCCCGTTGCCCCCGATCTGCTTCTTCAGGCCCGGCCTGAAGTGAAGCCGAAAGCACCGGCCGCAAAAGCCCCGGAAAAACCGGCGGAAACCAACAAGGGCGAGGCTTCCAGCTTCGCCCAGATGTACGCGAAAGAGCGTCAGGCCAAGGCTGCGGAACGCAGCGAGGCCGCTGCGAAACAGGCCAGAGACAAGGCAGACGAAGCGGCAAGCCAGGACACGCCGGTGGCAGATCCTGCCGCCAGCCCGCCCGCCGTTGCCGAAAGCGGCAAGCCGTTGCCGGCCGAGGAAGGCGATGACGCTGAGGCGAAGCCTGATGAGCCAGTGATGGACCCGCTGCTACTCATGGGAATGACCGGCGAGTTGCCAGCCGATACCGCGCCAGTGGAGGCCGCATTGCCGGTGACTCCGCAGATGACCAGCAGTGCCCCGGCGACCCTGAGCGAAGCCAGTCTCGATCCGGACCTTGACCAGCTCAACGGCGTACCAGCGGTGAAAATGGCGCTGGAGCAGAGCGCCCAGGCCGCCCAGCAGGCGCAGAGTGCGGCCACCCAGGCGGCGCAGGCTGCACCCTCCGCTGACCAGGACTTCGCCGATGCCCTGACCGCCTTCGCCGACAAGCCGCTGGAGGCAGGCGAAGGCAAGCTCGACAAGGCGCTGGCATCCGCTGAACTGTCGGTGGAGTTGACGGAAGGCCTTGGCGAAAACAAAGGTGAAGTGCGCAACGAACTGCTGGCCAGCCGCCTCAATGCTCTGAGCCAGGCCGTCAGCCAGCAGGCTGCCCAGGCCCAGCGTGCGCCGGCACTGGTCCCCGGACAGCCGGTTGCCATGCAGCAGGGTGGCTGGAGTGAGGCGGTCGTGGACCGGGTGATGTGGCTGTCGAGCCAGAACCTCAAGTCTGCGGAGATCCAGCTTGATCCCCAGGAACTAGGAAGGCTCGAGGTCCGGGTTCACATGACCCCGGATCAAACCCAGGTGACCTTCGCCAGCGCCAACGCCAACGTTCGCGATGCCCTGGAAGGGCAGATGCACCGCCTGCGCGACATGTTCGCCCAGCAGGGCATGAGCCAGCCCGACGTGAACGTGTCCGACCAGTCGCTCAATCGCGGTTGGCAGGGACAGGGTGGCGACGGTGAGCGGCGCTCCGGCGGTGGTCGTGCCGACTTCGGCGGTGGCAGCGACGAGGAGATCAGCGTGAGCCACAGCGAGATCCGTCCGACCAGCTCCGGTGGTGGACGCGGGTTGGTGGATTTCTACGCCTGACGTCGCTTTCCCTCTCCCCCAGCCCCTCTCCCTGAAGCGGAGAGGGGAGTTCATCCGTGCCGAAATGAAGGGTTTGTTCAGATGAGCTCTGCAGCTTCCGGCTGAATGACGATGCATCCGGCGCGAGTCACAGGGAGAGGGCGTTTCCCCCGCGCCAAGATTTCCGCCAACCCCTCGTGACAGCCGCCCCCCGACACTGGTATATCCGCAGCCCTGAAGCGTTTGCCTGAACCGCCGGTTGGCCGGCGAGCTGGCATAACACTTGCTCATTCCCCAGGAGAAAGCGGGTTTTCCCCGCTCGGCGACGGATTATTGGCATGGCGAAGAAACAAGCGAAGGCCCCGGCAGAGGGCGCTGTGGCAGGCGGCAAGAGCAAGCTGAAGCTCATCATTCTGGGCGTCGTGGCGTTGTTGCTGGCGATCGGCCTGTCGGTCGGCGCTACCTGGTTCTTCCTCAGTCGCGGCGACAAGTCCGCCGAGCCGGACAAGGAACAAGCCGCCGCCGAAGCGCCCACCAAACAACCCGCCATTTACCAGGACCTCGCTCCGGCCTTCGTGGTCAACTTCAGCCAGAACGGTCGCCAGCGCTACATGCAGGTGAGCGTTGCGCTCATGGCCCGTGACCAGGCCCAGGTGGATGCGCTCAAGGTGCACATGCCGGTGCTGCGCAACAAGCTGGTCATGCTGTTCTCCAGCCAGAGCTTCGACAACCTGGTTACGCCCGTGGGCAAGGAAATGCTGCGTCAGCAAGCCACCGCTGCCGTGCAGGAGCTGGCCAAGCAGGAAACCGGGGCGATAACCGTCGAGCAAGTGCTCTTCACCAACTTCGTACTGCAGTAGGCAAGGTACAACCATGGCTGTTCAAGACCTGCTGTCCCAGGATGAAATCGACGCGCTGCTGCACGGCGTCGACGATGGCCTGGTTGAAACCGAAACCGATGCGGACCCTAGCAGTGTCAAAAGCTATGACCTGACCAGCCAGGACCGCATCGTCCGGGGGCGCATGCCGACCCTGGAAATGATCAACGAGCGCTTCGCCCGCTATACCCGCATCAGCATGTTCAACCTCCTGCGGCGCTCCGCCGACGTGGCGGTCGGCGGCGTGCAGGTGATGAAGTTCGGCGAATATGTGCATTCGCTCTATGTGCCCACCAGCCTCAACCTGGTGAAGATGAAGCCGCTGCGCGGTACCTCACTGTTCATCCTCGACGCCAAGCTGGTGTTCAAGCTGGTGGACAACTTCTTCGGTGGCGACGGCCGTCACGCCAAGATCGAGGGTCGCGAGTTCACGCCTACCGAGCTGCGCGTCGTGCGCATGGTCCTGGACCAGGCCTTCGTCGACCTGGCCGAGGCCTGGCACGCGGTGATGGATGTGAACTTCGAGTACATCAACTCCGAAGTGAACCCGGCACTGGCCAATATCGTCAGCCCCAGCGAAGTGGTGGTCGTATCCACCTTCCACATCGAACTGGATGGCGGTGGTGGCGACCTGCACATCACCATGCCCTATTCGATGATCGAGCCGATCCGCGAGATGCTCGACGCCGGCTTCCAGTCCGATGTCGACGACCAGGACGAACGCTGGATCAAGGCACTGCGCGAGGACATCCTCGACGTCAGCGTGCCGGTGGCTGCCACCGTGGTGCGCCGTCAGCTCAAATTGCGGGACATCCTGCACATGCAGCCGGGCGATGTGATCCCGGTAGAGATGCCCGAGCACATGATCATGCGCGCCAATGGCGTGCCGGCCTTCAAGGCCAAGCTGGGGTCGCACAAGGGCAACCTGTCCCTGCAGATCCTCGAACCGATCGAACGCCAGCGCTGATTGCGCGTTTCCCACGAATTCAGAGCCAGCCGAGGTCAAGCGATGGCAAACGACATGGACACCACCCCAGAAGAACAGGCCCTGGCCGATGAGTGGGCTGCGGCCCTGGCCGAGGCAGGTGACGCTTCCCAGGACGATATCGACGCACTGATGAACCAGGGCTCCTCCGCTCCGAGTTCTCCACGCGCGCCCATGGAAGAGTTCGGCAGCGTACCCAAGGCCAGCGGTCCGGTCAGCCTCGACGGCCCGAACCTGGATGTGATCCTGGATATCCCGGTGTCCATTTCCATGGAAGTGGGCAACACCGACATCACCATCCGCAACCTGCTGCAGCTCAACCAGGGCTCGGTGATCGAGCTTGACCGACTGGCCGGCGAGCCGCTGGACGTGCTGGTCAACGGCACGCTGATCGCCCACGGCGAAGTGGTGGTGGTCAACGAGAAGTTCGGTATCCGGCTGACCGATGTGATCAGCCCGAGCGAACGCATCAAGAAGCTGCGCTGAAACCATGCGCCGTTTTCTTCTTGCCGGGCTGTTTCTGCTGCCCCTCGGCGGCTTCGCCGCTGAAACCGCAGTAACCACGCCACCTCCCGCTGCAGCGGCCGCCCAGGCTGGCAGCGGCATGGCTGCGCAGCTGGGCCAACTGGCCATTGGCCTGTTGCTGGTGGTGGGGCTGATCTTTGTGCTCGCCTGGCTGCTGCGCCGGGTGCAGCAGCTCGGTCCACGAAGCGGCCAGGTGATCAAGCTGGTGGCCAGCCAGGCCCTCGGCCCGCGTGACCGACTGGTGCTGGTGCAAGTGGGCGGTGAGCAGATCCTGCTCGGCATCAGCGCTGGCCGCATCACGCCGCTGCATGTGCTGAAAGAGCCCGTGCAACTGGCTGACGCCCAGACCGCCAGCCCGGAATTCGCCCAACGACTGATGGAATTGCTCGGCAAGGACAAGCACTGATGCCCCGCCTCCTCATTGCGCTGCTGCTGGTGTTGGCCGCGCCCCTGGCGCTTGGCGCCGACAATCCGCTGTCGGTTCCCGCCATCACCTTGTCCACCAACCCTGAAGGACAGCAGGAATACTCGGTAAGCCTGCAGATCCTGCTGATCATGACGGCGCTGAGCTTCATTCCAGCGTTCGTCATGCTGATGACCAGCTTCACCCGGATCATCATCGTCTTCTCCATCCTGCGCCAGGCGCTGGGATTGCAGCAGACGCCGTCGAACCAGATCCTGATTGGCCTGGCCCTGTTCCTGACGATGTTCATCATGGCGCCGGTGTTCGACCAGGTGAACCGCGAGGCGCTGCAGCCCTATCTCAATGAGCAGATGACGGCCCAGGATGCGATCGCCAAGGCCGAAGTGCCGATCAAGAACTTCATGCTGGCGCAGACCCGTGCCAGCGACCTCGACCTGTTCATGCGGCTGTCCAAGCGCACCGACATCCCCAGCCCGGATGCCGCGCCGCTGACCATCCTGGTGCCGGCCTTCGTCACCTCCGAGCTGAAGACCGCCTTCCAGATCGGCTTCATGATCTTCATCCCGTTCCTGATCATCGACCTGGTGGTGGCCAGCGTGCTGATGGCGATGGGCATGATGATGCTCTCGCCCCTGATCATCTCCCTGCCGTTCAAGATCATGCTCTTCGTCCTGGTGGATGGCTGGGCCCTGATCATCGGCACCCTTGCCGGCAGTTTCGGCGGCGTCTAGGAGAGTTGCGATGACTCCGGAAGTTGCAGTCGACCTGTTCCGTGAAGCGCTCTGGCTGACCTGCCTGATCGTCGGCATCCTGGTGGTGCCGAGCCTGGTGGTCGGCCTGATCGTCGCCATGTTCCAGGCAGCCACGCAGATCAACGAACAGACGCTGAGCTTCCTGCCGCGCCTGCTGGTGATGCTGCTCACCCTGATCTGGGCCGGCCCCTGGCTCACTCGCCAACTGATGGAGTACATCCAGACGCTCTATCAGAACATCCCGATGCTGATCGGCTGACCATGCTCGAACTCAGCGACGCACAGATCGGCGGCTGGGTCGGCAGCTTCGTGCTGCCACTGTTCCGCATTGCCGCGCTGCTGATGACCATGCCGATCATCGGCACCCAGCTCGTGCCGACGCGGGTTCGCCTGTACCTGGCGCTGGCGATTGCCGTGGTACTGGTGCCGACCTTGCCGCCCATGCCGCAGGTGGATGCGATCAACCTCGGCAACATCCTTCTGATTGGCGAGCAGATTCTGATCGGGGCTTTGCTCGGTTTCGTGCTGCAGCTGTTCTTCCATGCTTTCGTGGTGGCGGGGCAGATCATCTCGATGCAGATGGGCCTGGGTTTCGCCTCCATGGTCGATCCCACTAACGGCGTTTCGGTGCCGGTGCTCGGCCAGTTCTACCTGATGCTGGTGACCCTGCTGTTCCTCTCCATGAACGGTCATCTGGTGGTGTTCGAGATTCTCGCCGAAAGCTTCGTCACCCTCCCGGTGGGTGGCGGGTTGCTGACCAGCCATCATTGGGAAGTGGCCGGCAAGCTTGGCTGGGTGATGGGCGCCGGCTTGCTGCTGTCGCTGCCGGCGATCACCGCGCTGCTGGTGGTCAACCTGGCATTTGGCGTGATGACCCGTGCGGCGCCGCAGCTGAACATCTTCTCCATCGGCTTCCCGCTGACGCTGGCGCTAGGCCTGGTGATCGTCTGGATCGGCATGGCCGACATCCTCAGCCAGTACCAGGTACTGGCTGGCGACGCACTGCAGCTCATGCGTGAGCTGGCGAGGGCGCGATGAACAATCCCTTACCCGTCCCGGCGGTTTCCCGGGCCTACTGCTGAGGTGAGCCGTGGCAGAGAGTGAGAGTGGGGCCGATAAGAGCGAGGAACCCACAGGCAAACGGTTGCAGGAAGCCCGCGATAAGGGCCAGATCGCCCGTTCCCGGGAGCTCAATACCCTGGCCGTGACCCTGGCTGGGGCGGGTGGCGTCCTCGCAACCGGTGGCGGCATGGCCGACATGCTGATGAAGCTGATGCACAGCAACTTCGACCTGCCGCGCGCCGTGCTGATGGATGAGCGCAGCATGGGGTTGTTCCTGCTCACCTCGGGCAAGATGGCGCTGGACGCAGTGTTGCCCTTGCTGATCACCCTGCTGGTCGTTTCCATTGTCGGCCCGATTTCCCTGGGTGGCTGGCTGTTCTCAACCGAATCGCTGATGCCCAAGTCCAGCCGCATGAACCCGCTTTCCGGGCTCAAACGGATGTTCTCGCTGCATGCATTGGCGGAACTGCTCAAGGCGCTGGCCAAGTTCGCGCTGATCCTGCTGGTGGCGCTCGCGGTGCTCAATTCTGACCGTGACGATCTTCTCGCCATCGCCCATGAGCCGCTGGACATGGCCATCCTGCACAGCGTCCAGGTAGTGGGCTGGAGCGCGGTCTGGCTTGCCTGCGGCCTGATCCTCATCGCCGCCGTGGACGTGCCTTTCCAGCTCTGGGACAACAAGCAGAAGCTGATGATGACCAAGCAGGAAGTGCGCGACGAGTACAAGGACTCCGAGGGCAAGCCCGAGGTCAAGTCGCGAATCCGCCGACTCCAGCGCGAAATGGCCGAGCGGCGCATGATGGCCGCCGTGCCCCAGGCCGATGTGGTCATCACCAACCCGACCCACTTCGCCGTGGCGCTCAAGTACGACGCCGAAAAGGGCGGCGCGCCGATGCTGCTGGCCAAGGGTAATGACTTCACCGCACTGAAGATCCGCGAGATCGCCCAGGAGAGCCAGATCACCGTGCTGGAATCCCCAGCGCTGGCGCGGGCGGTGTACTACTCCACCGAGCTGGACCAGGAAATCCCGGCCGGTCTCTACCTGGCGGTTGCCCAGGTCCTCGCCTACGTCTATCAGCTCAAGCAGTTCCGCGCTGGTCGAGGCAAGCGCCCGGCGCCGCTGAACGACCTGCCCATTCCGGCGGATTTGCGGCGGGATGAGTGACATTGCTCCTGGTCTGCTCGTTTTTTGTGGGGGCGAATTTATTCGCTAAGCAGGTCGAAGACCTGCCCAGCAGAATCAGATGGGGCAGCTTCGCCGCCCTTTGCGAATGAATTCGCCCCCACAGGAACAGCTCCTTACTCCCTTGCAATCAATCCCTTAACGAAGTTGGAAAGCTTCTTGCACAAAGGGGATCGAGACGCCGTCTGGCGTCAAAAGATTGGATGTGCGGAGCGATGCTTCGCGAAAGGGGTAGGGGAGTAGCAGTGGATCGTACGCAACTGATCGGCAATGTCCGCAGTAACCTGATCGGCATGGGCCGCGGCAACCTCGGGGTGCCGCTGCTGGTGCTGGTGATGCTGGGCATGATGACCCTGCCGGTGCCGCCGTTCCTGCTGGACGTCTTCTTCACCTTCAACATCGCCCTGTCCATCGTCGTCCTGCTGGTGTCCGTGTACGCCTTGCGCCCGTTGGACTTCGCCGTCTTCCCCACCATCCTGCTGGTAGCGACCCTGTTGCGTCTGGCGCTGAACGTCGCGTCCACCCGCGTGGTGCTGCTTCACGGCCAGGACGGCCACGATGCCGCCGGCAAGGTGATCCAGGCCTTCGGCGACGTGGTGGTGGGCGGCAACTACGTGGTCGGTGCCGTGGTCTTCGCGATCCTGATGATCATCAACTTCGTGGTGGTCACCAAGGGTGCCGGACGTATCTCCGAAGTGAGTGCGCGTTTCACCCTGGACGCCATGCCCGGCAAGCAGATGGCCATCGACGCCGACCTCAACGCTGGCCTCATCGATCAGGCCGAGGCCAAGAAACGCCGTTCCGAGGTTTCCCAGGAAGCCGACTTCTACGGCTCCATGGACGGTGCGAGCAAGTTCGTACGCGGCGACGCCATCGCCGGCCTGCTGATCCTCTTCATCAACCTCATCGGCGGCATGGCCATCGGCATGCTGCAGCATGGCCTGAGCTTCAGCGACGCCGGCCGCATCTACTCGCTGCTGACCATCGGCGACGGCCTGGTGGCGCAGATTCCGTCGCTGCTGCTGTCCACCGCGGCGGCCATCATGGTGACCCGCGTGTCCTCGTCCGAAGACATGGGGCAGCAGGTCAATCGCCAGATGTTCGCCTCGCCCAAGGCGCTGGCGGTATCCGCGATGATCCTCATTGCCATGGGCCTGGTGCCGGGCATGCCGCACGTGTCGTTCGTTGGCCTGGGCCTGGTGGCTGCCGGCGGTGCCTGGTGGATCTGGCATCGGCAGAAGCAAGTCAAGGAGCAGGCGGTGCAGGAGGAGCAGCGTCAGCAGGAATTGCTGCCGGCTCAACGTGCACAGGAAACCAAGGAGCTCGGCTGGGACGACGTGACCCCGGTGGACCTCGTCGGCCTGGAAGTGGGCTACCGCCTGATTCCGCTGGTGGACCGCAACCAGGGCGGCCAGTTGCTGGCTCGGATCAAGGGCGTACGCAAGAAGCTGTCCCAGGAAATGGGCTTCCTGATGCCCTCGGTGCATATCCGCGACAACCTCGACCTGCTGCCCAACGCCTATCGCTTGACGCTGATGGGCGTCAGCGTGGCCGAGGCGGAGGTTTATCCGGACCGCGAACTGGCGATCAACCCCGGCCAGGTGTTCGGCACCCTCAATGGGGTCGCCGCCAAGGATCCGGCGTTCGGCCTGGAGGCGGTGTGGATCGACGCCAGCCAGCGTGATCAGGCGCAGTCGCTCGGCTACACCGTGGTCGATGCCGGCACCGTGGTCGCCACTCACCTGAATCAGGTGCTGCACAAGCACGCCCACGAGTTGCTCGGCCATGAAGAAGTCCAGCAACTGATGCAGAACCTGGCCAAGAGCTCGCCACGTCTGGCCGAAGAGCTGGTGCCGGGCATGGTGTCGCTGTCGACCCTGCTCAAGGTGCTCCAGGCCCTGCTGCAAGAGCAGGTGCCGGTACGTGACATCCGCACCATCGCCGAAGCCATCGCGAACATCGCGCCGAAGAGTCAAGATCCCGCCGCGTTGGTCGCGGCGGTCCGTGTCTCGCTGGCGCGCGCAATCGTGCAAAGCATTGTAGGACTAGAGCCGGAGCTGCCTGTGATCACTCTGGAACCCAGGTTGGAACAGATATTGCTGAATAGCCTGCAGAAGGCCGGACAAGGTTCGGAAGATGGCGTTCTCCTCGAACCCGGAATGGCCGAGAAGCTGCAACGTTCCCTGGTGGAAGCGGCGCAGCGCCAGGAAATGCTCGGCAAGCAGGCGATCCTGCTGGTGGCCGGACCGATCCGGGCGATGATGTCGCGCTTCGCAAGGCTCGCCGTGCCAACCATGCACGTACTGGCCTACCAGGAAATACCGGACAACAAGCAGGTCACCATAGTTGCGACTGTGGGGCAGAACTAACCGAGGTCAACGGCCATGCAGGTCAAACGTTTCTTCGCCGCCGATATGCGTCAAGCCATGAAGCTGGTGCGTGATGAACTGGGCGCGGATGCCGCCATCATCGGTAACCGCCGTGTCGCCGGCGGTGTCGAGCTGACCGCGGCGCTGGACTACCCGATGCCGGCAGCGGCCCCGAGCAGGCCGAACCCGGCCCTCGAGGCGGAGTTGCGCAAGACCCAGGCGCGCATTGCCGAAGCCCAGGCTGAGTTGACCACCCGTGCTCAGGCCGACGCCGGCAAGGACCGTCAATTGTTCGCCGGGGAGCCCCTGACCGCCATCGAGTCGGAGCTGCCGGAATCCGCCCTGGCCGCTGCCATGAATCGCCCTCGCGCGGTACCCCGTGCTGTGGAGCCCGTCAGTGCGCCCCAGCCCGCTGCCGTGGATCAGGCCGCCCTGGATGCCATGCGCTTCGAACTGAGCGGCCTGCGTGAACTGATCGAAGTGCAACTCGGCTCCATCGCCTGGGGCCAGATGCAGAGCCGCCGCCCGCAGCAGGCCAGCCTCTGGCGCCGCCTGCAGCGCATGGGCCTGCCGGCTGAACTGGCCCGCGCCCTGCTGGACAAAGTGGCCAAAGTCAGCGAGCCGCGCCAGGCCTGGCGCATGCTGCTGGCGCACCTGGCTCACGCCATTCGCACGCCGCAGATCGAACCGATGGAAGAGGGTGGCGTGATCGCCCTGGTCGGTCCGGCCGGCATGGGCAAGACCACAACCCTGGCCAAGATGGCTGCCCGCTACGTGCTCAAGTACGGCGCGCAAAACGTCGCCCTGGTGAGCATGGACAGTTTCCGCATCGGCGCCCAGGAGCAGATCAAGACCCTGGGCCGAATCCTCAATGTGCCGGTGACCCTCGTCGATCCGGGCCAATCCCTGACCCAGGCCATCGCGCCCCTGGCCCGCAAGCGTGTGGTGCTGATCGATACCGCCGGTCTGCCGGTCAACGATCCGGCCCTGACCATGCAGCTCGAAGCGCTGGCCAGCCGGGCGATAAACGCGAAGAATCACCTGGTGATGGCGGCCACCAGCCAGAGCCAGGTGCTCAAGGCGGCCTATCACAGCTACAAGCGTTGCGGCCTGGTCGGTTGCATCATCACCAAGGCGGATGAAGCCGCCAGCCTGGGCGAGGTATTGGGACTGGCTATCGGCCAGCATCTCCCGGTAGCCTATCTGGCCGACGGCCCGCGAATCCCGGATGATCTGCAGGTTCCGCGCAGCCACCAGCTGGTGAGTCGTGCGGTCAGCCTCCAGGCTCCGGAGGACCCGAGTGAAGAAGCCATGGCCGATCTGTTCGCCGGGCTTTACCAGAATCCGGCGCGCCGCGCCGGTTGAAGAATTGTGAGCCGCCCCGTGTGGGGCGGTGCTGGACCGCCAAACTGGCCCCTAAGGCAAGGTATTTGAAATGGGTAGTATGCATCCCGTACAGGTGATCGCGGTGACCGGCGGCAAGGGCGGCGTTGGCAAGACCAACGTGTCCGTCAACCTCTCGCTGGCCCTGGCCGATCTCGGCCGCCGCGTCATGTTGTTGGACGCCGACCTCGGCCTGGCCAACGTCGACGTCCTGCTCGGCCTTACCGCCAAGCGCACCCTGGCCGATGTGATCAATGGCGAATGCGACCTGCGCGACGTGCTGTTGCAGGGGCCGGGGGGCATTCGCATCGTCCCGGCCGCCTCCGGCACCCAGAGCATGGTGCAGCTTTCGCCCATGCAGCACGCCGGCCTGATCCAGGCATTCAGCGAGATCAGCGACAACCTCGACGTGCTGGTGATCGACACCGCCGCCGGCATCGGCGATTCGGTGGTCAGCTTCGTCCGTGCCGCCCAGGAAGTGATAGTGGTGGTCTGCGACGAACCCACCTCCATCACCGACGCCTACGCGCTGATCAAACTGCTCAACCGCGACTACGGCATGAGCCGCTTCCGCGTGCTGGCCAACATGGCCCACAGCCCGCAGGAAGGGCGCAACCTGTTCGCCAAGCTGACCAAGGTTACCGATCGCTTCCTCGATGTCGCCCTGCAGTACGTGGGCGCCGTCCCCTATGACGAATCGGTGCGCAAGGCCGTGCAGAAGCAACGCGCGGTCTATGAAGCCTTCCCGCGCTCGAAGTGCTCCCTGGCGTTCAAGGCCATCGCACAGAAGGTCGACAGCTGGCCGCTGCCGGCCAATCCGCGGGGCCACCTGGAGTTCTTCGTCGAGCGGCTGGTCCGGCAGCCGTCCACGGAAACCCCTGTATGACACCCGCCACGGGGCTGCGTATGTACGGCAAGGCACAGGCAAGGGATTCGCAACATCAGCTGATCGAACGCTACGCCCCCCTGGTCAAGCGCATCGCCTATCACCTGCTCGCGCGCCTTCCGGCCAGCGTTCAGGTGGAAGACCTCATGCAGTCTGGGATGATCGGACTGCTCGAAGCCTCGAAGAAATACGATGGCAGCAAGGGTGCCAGTTTCGAAACCTACGCCGGCATCCGCATCCGCGGGGCCATGCTCGACGAGGTCCGCAAGGGCGACTGGGCGCCACGTTCGGTGCACCGCAACACGCGCATGGTGAGTGACGCGATCCGCACCATCGAGGCCCGAACAGGTCGCGACGCTAAAGATCAGGAAGTTGCTGCCGAACTTGGATTGAGTCTCGAAGACTACTACGGCATCCTGAGCGACACCTTGGGCAGCCGCCTGTTCAGCTTCGACGACCTGTTGCAGGACGGCGAGCAGGGCGGTGTGCACGAGGACGCCGGTGTCACCCAATTCTCGCCTTCCCATGATCTGGAAGAAGACCGTTTCCAGGCCGCGCTGGCTGATGCCATCGCGAACCTGCCGGAGCGTGAGCGCCTGGTGCTGGCGCTGTATTACGACGAAGAACTGAACTTGAAGGAAATCGGTGAAGTGCTGGGGGTCAGCGAATCACGTGTCAGCCAGTTGCATAGCCAGTGCGCCGCACGCCTGCGCGCACGGCTCGGCGAGTGGCGCGCGCGCTGAACGGTACACCGCTTTCAGATTTGGATGGCGTCCCCGGCAAGAGGGACGTTTGAGACTGTACGGAGGTCGACTTGGACAAGAACATGAAAATCCTCATCGTTGATGATTTCTCGACGATGAGACGCATCATCAAGAACCTCTTGCGCGACTTGGGATTCACCAATACCGCCGAAGCGGACGATGGCACCACCGCCCTGCCCATGCTGCACAGCGGCAACTTCGACTTCCTCGTGACCGACTGGAACATGCCCGGCATGACCGGTATCGACCTGCTGCGCGCGGTACGCGCCGATGAGCGCCTGAAACACCTGCCGGTGCTGATGGTGACTGCCGAGGCCAAGCGCGACCAGATCATCGAAGCGGCCCAGGCCGGTGTGAACGGCTATGTGGTCAAGCCTTTCACTGCCCAGGTCCTGAAAGAAAAAATCGAGAAGATCTTCGAGCGGGTCAACGGCTGAATGTCAGCCGCGAGGGCACCATGGACCAGAAAGAACACCTGCTGGGAGACTTCGAGTCGACCCTGAAAGACCGTGCGCGGGAACTGGTGGACAGCCTCGAAAAAGGCAACTTCACCGACGCCGTACAACTCATCCACGAACTCAATCACGTCCGTGATCGCGGCCTCTACCAGGAAGTCGGCAAGCTCACCCGTGAGCTGCACAACGCCATCGTCAACTTCCAGATCGACCCGCACCTGCCCCATGCCAAGGAGATGTCGCAGATCGCCGATGCGACCGACCGCCTTTCCTATGTGGTGCAGATGACCGAAAAGGCCGCGAACCGCACCATGGATCTGGTGGAGGAAAGCGCGCCGCTGCTGGGCGGCCTGAGCGACGAAGCCCAGAAGCTGGGTGAGGAATGGGGCCGCTTCATGCGTCGGGAAATCGGCGCGGACGGATTCCGTGACCTGGCCCGCCGCATCGAGCAATTCCTCGCCCGCAGCCAGCGCGACACCGATGCGCTGTCCGGGAAGCTCAACGACATCCTGCTCGCACAGGACTACCAGGACCTCACCGGCCAGGTGATCAAGCGCGTCACGCAACTGGTCACCGAGGTGGAAAGCAACCTGGTCAAGCTGGTGATGATGGCCAGCCAGGTCGATCGCTACGCCGGCATCGAGCACGACCACGCCGCGCTGCGCGCAGAGCTGGAACAACAAAAAAATCCTTCCAGGGGTGAAGGTCCGCAGATCCATGCCGATATACGTGAGGACGTGGTGTCCGGACAGGACGACGTCGACGATCTGCTATCCAGCCTTGGGTTTTAGGGAGCACTCCACTTATGAGCTTCGACGCCGATGAAGAAATCCTCCAGGACTTCCTGGTAGAGGCCGGCGAGATTCTGGAGCAATTGTCCGAGCAGCTGGTCGAGCTGGAAAGCCGCCCGGACGACATGGACCTGCTCAACGCGATTTTCCGTGGTTTCCATACCGTGAAAGGTGGCGCGGGCTTCCTCCAGCTGAACGCTCTGGTGGAGTGCTGCCATATCGCCGAAAACGTCTTCGACATCCTGCGCAAGGGCGAACGCCGCGTGGATGCCGAGCTGATGGACGTGGTGCTGCAGGCGCTGGACACGGTCAATGAAATGTTCCGCGAAGTGCGTGAGCGCAGTGAACCGACGCCCGCAACGCCGGAACTGCTGGCTGCCTTGTCGCGCCTGGCCGAACCTGCCGGTGACGAGCCCGTGGCCGCCGCTCCGGCAGCTCCGGCTCCGGTGATCGCCGAGCCGGCTCGCGTCGAAGCGAACGCCGATATCACCGACAGCGAGTTCGAGCAGTTGCTCGACGCGCTGGGCGATAACGTCGGTGGCACCGCCGAGCCCGTCGCTGCTGCTGCCACTGCCGATGAAATCACCGACGACGAATTCGAAGCACTGCTCGACCAACTGCACGGCAAGGGCAAGTTCGCGGCTGTAGCGGAGCCGGAAGCCGCCGTAGCAGCCAGCGCTCCGGTGAGCGCCCTGGTCACCGCTGGCGGTGGCGATGAAATCTCCGACGACGAGTTCGAGGACCTGCTCGACCAGTTGCATGGCAAGGGCAAGTTCAATGGCGCCACCGAAGTGGCAGCCATCACCCCGCCCGCGCCCGTCGTGCCGGCCGCCCCGGTCGCTGGCGCTGGTGAAAACATCACCGACGACGAGTTCGAAGCGCTGCTCGACCAGCTGCACGGTAAGGGCAAGTTCAACGGCGCTACTGAAGAACCGGTTGCCGCTGCCGCTGTCAGCCGTCCCGCACCCGTTGCTGCTCCGGCTCCGGCTGCCAGGCCCGCCGCCAAGGCCGAACCGGCCCCGGCGCCCCGTCAGCCCGCCGCACCGGCAGCCGCTGGCAATGGTGCTGCCGGCCCTGCAGTGGTCAGCGAAGCGGAAACCACCGTTCGGGTGGATACCGCGCGCCTGGACGAAATCATGAACATGGTCGGCGAGCTGGTGCTGGTGCGTAACCGTCTGGTACGCCTGGGTTCCAACAGCGGCGACGAGTCCATGGCCAAGGCCGTGTCCAACCTGGACGTGGTCACTGCCGATCTGCAGACCGCCGTGATGAAAACGCGGATGCAGCCGATCAAGAAAGTCTTCGGCCGTTTCCCGCGCCTGGTTCGTGACCTGGCGCGAAACCTGAAGAAGGAAATCAACCTCGAGCTGGTGGGCGAGGAAACCGACCTGGACAAGAACCTGGTGGAGGCCCTGGCCGATCCGCTGGTTCACCTGGTTCGCAATGCCGTCGACCACGGTATCGAATCGCCCGATGAGCGCGAGGCCGCTGGCAAGCCGCGCACCGGCCGGGTTGTCCTTTCTGCCGAGCAGGAAGGCGACCACATCCTCCTGATGATCACCGACGACGGCAAGGGCATGGATGCAGCCGTGCTGCGTGCCAAGGCGGTGGAGAAAGGGCTGCTGGACAAGGATGCTGCCGAACGCCTGACCGAACTGGAGTGCTACAACCTGATCTTCGCCCCGGGCTTCTCGACCAAGACCGAGATTTCCGACGTGTCCGGCCGCGGCGTCGGCATGGATGTGGTGAAGACCAAGATCTCCCAGCTCAACGGCACCGTGAACGTGTTTTCGCAGAAGGGCGCGGGCTCGAAGATCGTCATCAAGGTCCCGCTGACCCTGGCGATCATGCCGACGCTGATGGTGATGCTGGGCAACCAGGCCTTCGCCTTCCCGCTGGTGAACGTCAACGAGATCTTCCACCTCGACCTGTCGCGCACCAACGTGGTGGATGGCCAGGAAGTGGTGATCGTCCGCGACAAGGCACTGCCGCTCTTCTACCTCAAGCGCTGGCTGGTGCGTGATGCAGCGGTCGAGGAGCAGGGGGAGGGCCATGTGGTGATCCTCTCCGTGGGCACCCAGCGCATCGGCTTCGTGGTCGACCAACTGGTAGGCCAGGAAGAAGTGGTGATCAAGCCGCTCGGCAAGATGCTCCAGGGAACGCCGGGCATGTCCGGTGCCACCATTACCGGTGACGGCCGTATCGCACTGATCCTCGACGTGCCGAGCATGCTCAAGCATTACGCACGCCGTGGTTGATCTGGGGCGGCCAGGACTGGCCGCCCGCTAGGAGCTTTTTTCTTATGGCAGTCAAGGTTCTGGTGGTGGATGACTCCGGGTTCTTCCGCCGCCGTGTCTCGGAAATCCTTTCTTCCGACCCCAATATCCAGGTGGTGGGCACTGCCACCAATGGCCGCGAAGCCATTGACCAGGCGCTGGCGCTCAAGCCCGATGTCATCACCATGGACTACGAGATGCCGATGATGGACGGCATCACCGCAGTGCGGCACATCATGCAACGCTGCCCGACGCCGGTCCTGATGTTTTCCTCGCTGACCCACGAAGGCGCCCGCGTCACCCTCGACGCCCTGGATGCCGGTGCGGTGGATTTCCTGCCGAAGAATTTCGAGGACATCTCGCGCACCCCCGAAAAGGTCAAGCAACTGCTCTGCGAGAAAGTGCACAGCATCGCGCGCAGCAACCGCCGCTACAGCAGCTTCAGTGCTACCGCGCATCCGACTCATTCGGCCCCGTCGCCTGCGGCCAGCATCCCGGCGCGTCCCGCTCATGCGCCAGCGCAGCCGAGCCATGCCGCACCGGCAGCGCCGACCGCGTCCGCTGCCCCAAAGCGTAAGGCCTACCGGCTGGTGGCGATCGGCACCTCCACCGGCGGGCCGGTTGCCCTGCAACGCGTGCTCACCCAGCTGCCGGCCAATTTCCCGGCGCCGCTGGTGCTGGTCCAGCACATGCCGGCGGCCTTTACCAAGGCCTTCGCCGAGCGCCTGGACAAGCTCTGCCGGATTACCGTCAAGGAAGCCGAGGATGGCGACGTGCTGCGTCCCGGCCTGGCCCTGTTGGCCCCCGGCGGCAAGCAGATGATGGTCGACACCCGTGGTGTGGTGCGCATCCTGCCCGGTGACGAGCGCCTCAACTACAAGCCCTGCGTGGACATCACCTTCGGCTCGGCGGCCAAGTCCTACAATGACAAGGTCCTGGCCGTGGTGCTGACCGGCATGGGTGCCGACGGACGTGAAGGTGCGCGCCTGCTCAAGCAGGGCGGCAGCCAGGTCTGGGCCCAGGACGAAGCCAGCTGCGTGATCTACGGCATGCCCATGGCGGTGGTGAAGGCCAATCTGGCCGATGCCGTGTATGGCCTGGACGATATCGGCCGTCACCTGGTCGAGGCGTGCATGTGATGGAGATACCCAGGTAATGGATGTACTGAGCCTCATCGGGGTAATCCTGGCCTTCGTCGCCATCATTGGCGGCAACTACCTCGAAGGCGGTCACGCCGCGGCCCTGCTCAATGGGCCCGCGGCGCTCATCGTTCTGGGCGGCACCCTGGGCGCGGCATTCCTGCAGACGCCCATGAGCATCTTCAAGCGCTCGCTGGTCATCTTCCGCTGGATTCTCTTCCCGCCCCAGGTGGACCTCGCCGGTGGCATCACCCGCGTGGTGAACTGGAGCATGACCGCGCGCAAGGAGGGTCTGCTGGGCCTGGAACCGGTTGCCGACAGCGAACCCGATCCCTTCGCTCGCAAGGGCCTGCAGCTGCTGGTGGACGGTGCCGAGCCGGAATCCATCCGCAGCATCCTCGAGGTCGATCTCTTCACCCAGGAGGGACGGGACCTGCAAGCGGCCAAGGTGTTCGAGAGCATGGGCGGCTACGCGCCGACCATCGGCATCATCGGTGCAGTCATGGGCCTGATCCATGTGATGGGCAATCTGGCCGATCCCAGCCAGCTGGGGGGCGGAATCGCAGTAGCCTTCGTCGCCACCATCTACGGCGTCGGCTTCGCCAACCTGCTGCTTCTGCCGATCGGCAACAAGCTGAAATCCATCGCCATACGCCAGTCGCGTTACCGCGAAATGCTGCTGGAAGGCATTCTCTCCATCGCCGAAGGCGAGAACCCTCGATCGATCGAACTCAAGCTGCAAGGCTTCATGGATTGAGGAGCTGAGCATGGCGCGCAGGCGGCATCAGGAAGAGCATGAGAATCACGAACGCTGGCTGGTGTCCTACGCGGACTTCATCACCCTGCTGTTCGCTTTTTTCGTGGTGATGTACTCCATTTCCTCGATCAACGAAGGCAAGTACAAGATCCTTTCGGAATCCCTGGTCGGCGTGTTCAACCAGCCGGACCGTTCGATCAAGCCGATCCCGGTGGGCGAGGAGAAGCCGCGCACCACCGAACCCGACCGCAGCATGGTGGAAGAGAGCGAGCGCAGCCAGACCTCCATCGACGATCCGGGTGCCGATCCGCTGCAGGAGATCGCCCAGAGCGTGCGCGATGCCTTCGGCGACCTGATCAAGTCCGAACAGCTGAACGTGCGCGGCAACGAACTCTGGGTGGAGATCGAGATGAACTCCAGCCTGCTGTTCCCCAGCGGCGATGCCGTCCCTAATGACGTCGCCTTCACCTTGATCGAGAAGGTTGCCAGGATTCTGGCGCCCTACGACAACCCGGTACACGTCGAAGGTTTCACCGACAACCTGCCCATCGCCACCTCGCAGTTCCCGTCCAACTGGGAGCTGTCCACGGCGCGCGCCGCCAGCATCGTGCGCATGCTCGCCATGGACGGACTGGCACCGCGCCGGCTGGCAGCGGTGGGCTATGGCGAGTTCCAGCCAGTCGCGGATAACGCTACGGCTGAAGGGCGGGCGCGCAATCGGCGCGTGGTGCTGGTGATTTCCCGAAACCTCGATGTGCGCCGTAGTGTCAGCGGCGTCGGTAGCGCCAATGCCAAGCCGGATGCCGCACTGCAGAGGGCTGGCACGCAACCTGCACCAGCAGCCCCAGCACAGGCCCCGGCAGCGGGTGCCGTCAATTCCCCGTCACCTGGTCCCTAGGGCAGGTTGAGAGTCTCGGTGCATCAGCGCAGCCGGGAGGATGAAGAAGATGAGAGTCTGGGCAGTAGCCAACCAAAAAGGTGGAGTCGGCAAGACCACCACATCCATCGCCCTGGCGGGCCTGCTGGCGGATGCCGGCAAGCGTGTCGTGGTGGTTGACCTCGACCCCCACGGGTCGATGACCAGCTATTTCGGGCATGACCCGGACACGCTGGAACACAGCTGCTTCGACCTGTTCCTGAACCAGGGGGGCGTACCCGACGGTCTGCCGCGCGAGCTGCTGCTGCAGACCAGCCACGAACGCATTTCCCTGCTGCCATCCAGCACGGCGCTTGCGACCCTCGAGCGCCAGTCGCCCGGGCAGAATGGCCTCGGCCTGGTGATCGCCAAGAGCCTGGCGCAACTCTGGCAGCAGTTCGACCACGCCATCATCGACAGCCCGCCACTGCTCGGGGTGCTGATGGTCAACGCCCTGGCGGCCAGTCAGCAGTTGGTGATCCCGGTACAGACCGAATTCCTTGCGGTGAAGGGCCTGGAGCGCATGGTCAGCACGCTGAGCATGGTCAACCGCTCGCGCAAGCAGGCGCTGCCCTACACCATCGTGCCGACCCTGTTCGACCGCCGCACCCAGGCATCGCTCAACACCCTCAAGGTGCTGCGCAACAACTACCCGGAAACCCTCTGGCAGGCTTACATTCCGGTGGATACCCGTCTGCGGGATGCCAGCCGCGCCGGCGTCACACCCTCGCAGTACGATGGCAACAGCCGGGGCGTGATCGCCTACCGGGCCTTGCTCAAGCACCTGCTCGGCCAGCAACTGGCAGCCCAGGTAGCCTGATGCGTTGCAATGTCGACTGCTGGAGCTCAAGTGAAGTGCGCCGCCTGCCGATAGGCTCTACAGATCAATCCCGTGGGTTTCCAACATGAGTCGTCCCCTCGCCACCGCCACCCGCCCGCAACTGGCCCTGCAGTCCTACCTGGATGCGTTGCTGCATGAGGCTTCGGTCGAGCTGGCCGAAAGCATCAGCCGGGAAGAGTTCGAAGCCGCGGTGCTGGAAGAGCAGGTACGTGACGCACGCCTGACTCAGGTGCTGGAAGCTGCGCCCGAGCCTCTGGCCGCTCCGGTCGTGGTGGTATCTGAGCCGGAAGTCGAGCCGCTGCTGGTCCTGGAGCCCGAAGCCTTCATGCCGGCTGCAATCGAGGCCGAGCCGGAGCCCGTGCTGGCGCGCGTTGAAGCGCTGGTGGAACTCGGTATGCCGGGCACGCTCCAGTCCGATGTTCCCGCGCTCGTCGCCGGAGGGCGTCCTGCATGGGGCGAGGAACCCTTCGAGTGCCTGCTGTTCGATGTCGCCGGCCTGACGCTGGCCGTTCCGCTGGTATCCCTTGGCTCCATCTACCCGCTGGCCGGGCAGGAGCTGACGCCGTTGTTCGGGCAGCCGGACTGGTTCCTCGGCATACTGCCGTGCCAGGCGGGGAACCTGAAGGTGCTGGATACCGCGCGCTGGGTCATGCCCGAACGCTACCGCGACGATTTCCGCGAGGGGCTGCAGTACGTGATTTCGGTGCAGGGCTACGAGTGGGGGCTGGCGGTTCATCAGGTCAGCCGCTCCATCCGCCTGGACCCGAACGAAATCAAATGGCGCAGCCAGCGTAGCCAAAGGCCCTGGTTGGCCGGTACCGTGATTGAACACATGTGCGCGCTGCTGGACGTCTCGGCCCTTGCCGAGCTGATCGCCAGCGGTGCCATCAGGCACATGACACTGAATTGAAAGGTGCCTCCGTGCCGTACGGAGCGCCATGAACACAACAGCGGGTCAACCCGCGAACGCCGCCCAGGGTGGCTCAAGAGAGGCTAGGGAACATGAAGAAATCGTCCGCTCAAGGTGCCGAAGATCCCATCCTGCAATGGGTGACTTTCCGCCTGGACAATGAAACCTACGGCATCAACGTAATGCAGGTGCAGGAAGTCCTGCGTTACACCGAAATCGCGCCGGTGCCGGGGGCGCCGAGCTACGTGCTGGGCATCATCAACCTGCGTGGCAATGTGGTGACGGTGATCGACACCCGCCAGCGTTTCGGCCTCGGCCCGGCGCCGGTGACGGACAACACCCGTATCGTCATCATCGAAGCGGACAAGCAGGTGGTGGGCATCCTCGTCGACAGCGTGGCCGAGGTCGTCTACCTGCGGCAGTCGGAGATCGAGACTGCACCCAACGTCGGTAACGACGAATCCGCCAAGTTCATCCAGGGCGTCTGCAACAAGAACGGCGAACTGCTGATCCTCGTCGAGCTGGACAAGATGATGAGCGAAGAAGAGTGGTCCGAGCTGGAGAGCATCTGAGTTGATCTGGATTGCGCTGCTCGCGGTGGTCCTGGCCCTGGCCTGCATCGGCCTGGGCTGGACGTGCTACTGGCTGGCCAAGCGCCTGCGCCAGGAAGTGGAGGCGCAAGCCAAGCGCGACGCAGTGCGCGATCAGAAACTCAAGGAGCTGGGGCGCCGCCTCGAAGCCTATTTCGAGGGCAGTGTGCGCATGGGCGAAGACCTCCAGGAGCTTCGCCGCGTGGTCGCGCCCCTGCCGGACAAGTTGAGCCGCATGGAGCAGCGTGACCCCACCAGCCTGTCCTTCTCCCAGGCGGCGCGCCTGGTTGGTCTCGGCGCCAGCGTCGACGACCTCACCCATTCCTGCGGCCTGACCAAGGCCGAAGCCGAACTGGTGAGCAAGCTTCACCAGGCCCGCAAGGATCACGACTGAGTTCGCCGGACCGCAGACTCATTCCCCTCCAGCCGGTTACCGGCTCACCCGTACCTCCAGTGCCACGCCGCCAACCAGCTTGCCATTTTCCCGCTGCAACAGATCGATGGTGAAACGCGAACCGCGCTTCGCCGCATTCGGCACCTGGATGCGCAGGCCGACACGCAGCGCCTCCGAGGGTCGCAGCAGGACGGGTATTTGCGCGCGTTCACCCTGTGCCCAGGCCAGCTCCAATGCTCCCGGAAATTGCTCGGCCAGCCGCTCCGCTGCATGGCTGGTGAGCACTGCCGGGTTTGAGTGCGCTCCGTCGCTGCGCTCACCGCAGGAGCAATCCAGGCGCGTGGAGTCCTGCAATCTAGGAGGCGTGGGCAGTGCCAGGGCGTTGCTCCGTAATCCGGGCGCGAGGGCACGTTTATCCAGAATCAGGCTTGCAGCCAAGCCTTCCAGGCCCTTTGGTCGCACCAGTTCAAGCTGCACGGTCAACGCGCGCCGCGGCCGCAGGTTGATGGCCAGCAGCGGCAACACGATCCAGGCGTTCGGCGCCAGGTCGACCACCGTCAGGTTCTTCTGCGCCAGGTTGTTCTGCTCCCAGACATGACGCCCGGCCTGTGGCCGATCGAAGCGGGTGAAGACGCTGGCCAGCAGACAGGGATGGCTGCCGACGGGAGGAATCGCCGAGCGGGGCAAGCGTGCCTTGAGGATGCGGCTTTCCCCAGGCCCCAGGTCGAAGGCGGCGGCCGCCGTCACAGCAGGTAGGAAGTCGGCGGGGTAGGTGAACTGGCTGCCGGCGTACTGCTTGACGTTGAAGCTGACCACCAGATGGCGCGCGATCGCCGTGGCACTGCGATTGCGCACACGAGCGTGAATCCAGTTGTCCTGGCCGTATTCCAGGTTCTGGTGCTCCAGGCCATTGTCGTCACGGTTGCGTACCCAGAGGTCGGGAGAGTCCCAGAAGCGGCCGGGCCAATCGTTGCCGCCGGGGTCGGCAGCATCGTCGCGCAGCCAGAGGTCCGGCACGGGCGATGGGTCGGCGAAGCCATAGACGAAACGATGGAATGCATCTACGCAATCGGGCTGCCCCGTGCTCGCCAGCAGGTGGCATTCGAGGTCCTCGCTGAGCACCGGGCGGGCGTGACGAGCCAGGTAGAAGGCGCGCATCTGGTCGCGCAGGGCTGCCGCCCCGGTCAGCGCCGCGATGCCTTTCCAGAGTCGTTCGCCGGCGCCATAGGCATCGAGATGGGTGACCCGCACCCAGGGATTGCGCGGACACAGGGCCAGGGCAGGCGCACTGAAGTCGAAGGGCTGAACACCCCCGGCTCCGTTGCCGTGGTAGACGGTCCAGGCCTCGTCGAACCAGGCGTCGGGCTGGCTCGCCGGCTTCAGGCCGCGCGCCCACCAGCTGTGGAATGCCTCATGGCGCAATGCGCCGGTGCCGCTGGTGGTGCCGCCGTCGTACTCCATGCCGCCCTGATGGATGAAGGCGGTGAAGCGTCCTCCATGCAGGTAACGCCCGGAGCTGTTCTCGTTGTCCACGAGAAAACCGGCGATGGCGCCGGCCTGGGCGGCGATATCCACCGGGCTGCTGCTGAGCTTCCAGGCTGTCACGGTCATTGCACTGCCCGAGACCGGAAGCAGGGTGTCGAAGGTGGCGCTCTGCAGGCTATTGGCTGGTCGCAGCTCGAGCAGCGGTGAGAAGGCCGTGCTGCGCGATGGAAAAGTGATGCGCCAATGATTGCTACCCAGTGGGCTGATCGTGCCGTTGCTGATGGGGGTATGGGCCACCGGCGTGTTCAGCAGTTGCAGTTCCAGGTCCAGTTCGAACTGGTCGTAGATGAGGTTGGCCGGGACGAAAGCCTCCAGATAGCGTCCCGCACCCAGATCGGTGAAGCCGAAGTTGAACACCAGCCTCGGGCCGGCGCTCCAGGTGACCTGCGGCTGATAGGAGCCGGCGGTGGAGGCCTGGGGCAGGCCGACGGCGTAGGTCAGGCGCAGGCTGTGGAGGCTGCCGGCCTCCAGCACCCGGGCCAGCACCCGCAGGCTGGCATGTGCGCCGCCGCCGAAGTCGTGTGCGGCTATCTCGGCCAACGGGATGGGTGTGCCATCCAGCCAGGCGCCGGTGGGTGTCTGGCGGAGGTCGAAGATGGGGCAGCCGGCATTGACGCCCAGGCGAAACTCCAGGGTCGCATCGCCGCTGGCCTGCTGGGTGGCGGCATCGAACGTCAGCGCGGCGTCGATCCGCACGATGTCCAGCGGAACCGCCCAGAGGCCATCCACCAGGCGGGGCGGTGGCGCCAGGTCGAGGTTGCTACCGACGATGTCAGCCAGGGGCGGCAAGCGCTCGAGCAAGCCGGCGAGGTTGGCCACGCACTCACCATCGCCGGGCAGGCAGGCGCCGCCATTGCGCTTACGGATCGCGCGCCAGCCAAAACTGCGCGCGGCAAGCACGTCCGCTGCTGATTCGCTGATGAAGATGGCGCGTTCGCTGGCCTCGCCATGCCCTGCCTTGAGCAGGGCCAGGTCGAAGATGGGCTGCGCCGGTTTGCCGACGTTGCCCGGAATCTCGGTGGACAGTGTGATCAGCCCGGGCTCGATGTAACCGGCCAACCGCAATGCTTCCATCTGTGACTGGATGGAGGTGACGCTGGTGCCGGCCGCTTGATTGCTCAGCAGACCCAGGCGATAGCCGCGTGCCTTGAGGATCTGCAGGCAGTCCAGGGTGTCGGCATAGCGCTGGCGCACGCCGCCGATGGTGGTGACCAGGGTGTCGCCCAGGTCGAAGTAGACCGTAGTGGGGTAGGGGCCTGGCATATCGCCCTCCTGGCAATGATTCAGGTCGGCGACTCAGACGACGCGGCGATAGATGACCGCGTTGCCCGAGGCATCGGTGATGGTGAGGGTGTCGCGATCCAGTTCGTAGCTGTAGGTGACGATGGCGTCATTGGCGGTGGACAGCGCGAGCTGCCCCGGTGCCCGGGTTGCCCAGGTGCCGCCGTCCCACCAGGTGAAAGCGCCGGGGGGATCAGCCTGGCCGGCATAGAGTCCGTCGGCCGCGAAGCGCAGGTAGCCGGCATAGCCGATTGCACCGGCGTCCGCGGAACTCCGATGCCATTGGCCGACCAGTCGCAGGTCCGCTTCCGTCATTTTCGTGGCTCCTTGGTGAATCGCTCGGGGGGCGCGCCGGCCGGGGCCGGCGCTCCACCTTTCTGCAGCGCGTTACTTGGCGCGTACCAGCGTGGTCGACTTGGACTTGCCCTTGAGTGCCTTGGCCAGGTCCTTGGTGGCCGCACCGCCAGCGTCGTCGATCAGCGCAGCCAGCTTGCTGCGCTCGGCGTCGCTCATCACGGCATCGTCTTCGAGCAAGGCCACCGCAGCCTTGACGTCAGGCTTGCGCTTGAGGAAGCGACGCGCCAGGCGCTTGGCTGCGACAGCGGCGAAGTGCGGCCGCAATACCGCCGAGTCGAGTGCCGCATCCAGCGCATCCAGGCCGTCGCCCAGATGGTCGCCGCCCAGGGCCAGCACCAGGTGCAGGTCGGGTGTGACGAGCACCTTGTGCGCCGCTTCAGCGTGGCGGGCATCCACCGCTGCGGTGACCATCACGGTCGAGCTACCGGCCGCGTGGGCAACCATGCCGTCGATTTCCCAGTGCACTTCGACCCGGACTTCATGGATGCCGGGCACGCCGAAGAGCGCGCCCTCGGCCCCCCGCAGCAGGGTCATGGAGTCTTCGAGGCGCTCGCCGGGCTGGAGTACCCGGAACGGACGATCCTCGATGCAGTGCACCAGGGTCCGGAAGCTGCGCACGCTGCCGGCCGGATCGGTGACGGTGCCGCTGACGAAGTCGCTCTTCAGGCTCAGGGTCGCCGGCACCCGGACCGGCTGGTCGCCCTGGTTGACCAGGGCTACGCCGACACGCACCGGGGCTCCCAGCGGCACTTCGCCGAGCAGCGGTGCGACTTCCACGGCCAGCCCGAAGACTTCGGCTTCGAGGTCGGTCGGGGTGATGCTCGGGGTACTGGTGGACGCACCACCGAAGGCCACCGAGCCCGGGCGCACGAAGGGATCGGGGTAGTGACGCAACTGCTTGAGGTTGTCCGGGTTGAAGGACCACTGGATGTTGCTGGGGAACGGCGTCGCAGGTGTACCGGCGGAAGCGATGACATCGCTGGTGCACATGAAACCGTGGTCGGCAAAGTTGTGGTAGAGGCCCATGGCGTGCCCCAGTTCATGGACCGCGGTGCGGAAGTACGGCGCCGCCGCCGTGCCGAAACGCTGGCCGCTGACCGTGCCCCAGCCAGCAGCGATGGTCCAGTGCGAGGCGATGCCGATACCTTCGCGGGGAACGTTGTTGGAGTCGGTTCCGCTGGCGTCATACATGATCCCGCGCGGCGTGGAGTCGATGTTCTTCACCGCGAGGATGTGGTAGCGCCATTCGCTGTCGAGGTTCACCACCGCACGGCGTGCCAGCATCGCCGCGTGCATTTCGGCATCGGACCACGAATTGCCCGACGGTTCGGCGACATTGGTATCGCTGAGGTTCACCGCGGTCTGCCAGCCGACGGCGTCCATCACGGTCGCCCAGGTGTGGCCGATACCGCTGTTGGTGGGACGTTCGGAGCCGGACACCGTGTCGATCTCGACGCTGCAGCGGCGGAAGTAGGCCGACAGCCAGCCCATGGTGAGGCGTCCGACCACCGTGTTGGCGGCGTTCTTCACATCGCCTTCGGCGTAGTCGGAGGACGAGGGGTAGCCGGCTGGCGCGGTCATCCGCGTCATCTGCGCGGTGAGGGTGGACTCCAGCGCCCAGCTGTTCGGGGCGGTGAACCGGTACAGCTGGAAGCTGAGGCCGAAGCTGTTGCCGAGATAGAAGTACTCGGGCAGCGCAGTGACCCGGACGTAGTAGCGATAGCGCGAGCGCGCCAGGATCGGGATGCCCGAAGCGGGATTGGGCCCGGCGAGGAGGATCGGCTTGAGTTGCAGGTCCTGGGTGACTATCGGCTGCCCCTGGAGGACCGGGAAGGGCAAGGGGATGGGAATCGGCAGGAAGATCACCGGTCGCTGGTAGAGGTCGCCGCTGGCGGTGCGGCCGTCGCTGTGGCTCTCCACGCGCAGGGTCCCGTCGTAGGACACCAGCGGCGCACCGCTCGGCTTGTAGTTCAGTAGCCAGCAGCCGGCGCGCACGCTGCGGATGGGCGGCAGGGTGAAGCGGCCCGGTATGGCCAGGGGCAGGTTGGGGTTGAGCGCGGTGGGGGAGGGCGTGGGACCGTCTTCCTGCGTCGGCGGGATCAGGTCGGGCATGGGAGGGATGTTGTTTTGATCTGGCAGGTTGGACACGTTGAACACTCCTATTCAACAAGGGGCGCACCCTGCCCGTGGAATCCAGCTTGCACGCGAGCGACTGCACTTCCGGTACGGTGCCCTTGATGTTGTCTCCTTCGATGAGGTCTGGTCATGCACAGCGACAATCGCATGACGTCAAAAGTATGGTTCGGAGGCGACGTCTGTAAAACGCCACTCATCGCCTGAAACCCGCTTGGTACGCGGGTTCCAGCAATTTCGAAGCTGTCCTGCTGCGGGTTAGCGCGGTGGGTTCTTAGCCTGTCGTCGGGCGGTTCCGCGCAGGTCGGTTCCAGCGGGTCGGACTGGCCTAAGCTGAAATTCCGGGGCTTCTCTCCGGGGAGGTCCGGCGATGCGTCTACTTCCAGTTCTGTTGTTCTGCCTGGTGTCCTGTCTGCAAGCCCAGGAAGCCCCCATGGAAGTAGAGGGCGCAATGACGGTCAATGTGTTGCAAGCACGTTACCTGTACGAGCGCGGCGCGATCTTCATCGATATACGACCCACGCGCGAATGGACCTGGGGCCATATCCATGGCGCCCTGCACCTCGACCTGCTCGATCGGTTCAGCGACCTGGCCCAACCGCAATGGCCGCGCCAGATTCCCCTGGTGATCTATTGCGATAGCGAGGTCTGCCCCCATGGCGCCCAGGCGGTGAAGATGGCCGTGAGCTGGGGCTATCGGCAGGTCTTCTACTTCCGCGAAGGCTATTTCGCCTGGCAGTTGCAGGATTTCCCCCAGGGCAAGGGATTGGCGGGTGAGCGCCTGGTGCTCAGTGATCCGGAGCGTTGAGCAGGGGCAGGGCAGGGGTGACGTCACGTTCAGCGTCAGGGTCGAAGCCGTCCGGGCATTTGCCCTTCAGGTACCAGGCGAATGCGATGATCTCGGCGATGGTGCGGTAGAGCGGCTCGGGGATCGCATCGCCCAGTTCCAGCCGGGCCAGCAGACGCACCAGGTCGGCGTTCTCGTAGATGGGCACTTCGTATTCGCGGGCAATGGCGAGGATGGCTTCGGCCAGCTCGTCGTCGCCCTTGGCGGTCAGGTTGGGAGCATTTGTACCGTCATAGGAGAGGGCAATGGCCTGGCGCGGTTTCTTGCTCATTCCGGCTTCCTTGCAAATGTGCAGCGCGAAGGCAAGCAAGCAGCGACGAGACAGTACGAACAGTACGGCGAGGAATTGGGTGCGCAGCCGACAAGGCTGAACGCATGCAAGGGCGTTGGAATCATGCGGTTTCGTCTACCCAGCGTTGTTCGAGTGTGGTGCGCTGGCCGCGTGGCGGTTGCCCCTGGATGCAGGCCAGTTCTCCAACAGTGAGGCCCGCCGCCTGCAGGCGCTCACGCAGGTTCGGCAGTTCGCGGCCGATCAATCCGGCGGTGTCGGCACGCTCCGCCCACAGCTGACTGGACAGGCTGCCCTGCGCCAGTTGCGCCTGCACCTGCAAGGGGCCGAGAGGCTCCAGGTCGAAGGCCAGTTCGATCCGCCAGAGGCTTTCCTTGCGCTCGTTCTTTTCCTGCCGGCCTTCCTGTTCCTGCTGCAACTTGATCTGCAACGGGACGATGTCCTGCTGGTTACGCATCGGCACTTCGAGCTGCCAGGTGGTCAGCAGGTTACCTTCGGGCGTTACCTGGGTCTGGGCGAGGCTGGAGAGTTGGTGCGTCTGCAGCCGCGAAACGGCGGCGGCAGCCAGTTTGAGCAGGGTTTCCAGGTCGCCTTCTTCCTCGGCGGCCTGCGCCAGGCGCGACGGCAGGGGGAAGCTCAGCGCCTGTTGGCGGGCATTGGCCTGGCCGAGGGCACCCAGGGCATTGCGAATGAAGGCTGGCAGGGCCTGGGCCATGGCGTTGCTGGTGCCGGTGGTCGGCAGGCTGCCGGGCGTGGGCAAGGCAGGTAGCAACTGGGCGACCAGGCGCAGCAGGTTGGCCTTGAAGTCCTGGGGTAGGGAGCCGGTTTGCCCGGCGAGGAGCCGCGCCTCCAGCAGGGCACCGCTGTTTTCCAGGGCGGCAGCCAGGACCTTGGGGTCGCCCAGCTGGCGGATGTCGGGCAATGCGCCGAGCAGTTTGTCCATGGCCGCGCGCAGGTTTTCCGGCAGGTTGTCCCGGCTGGTGCTCTGCAGCGCGCCGATCAAGGCGTCCAGGGACCTCTGGCGGCTTTGTTGCCCGGCCAGTTGCTGGGTGAGTTCGAGCTGATCCAGCTGTGCGGCCAGAGGCAGGAACTGCAGCATCTGGCTGCCCTGGACCTGGGCGCTGAGCAGGCTGCCGATGGCCAGCGGGCGCGGGCTTTCGATGCTCAGCTGGCTACCGGCCAGTGGTGTGTTGAGTACATTGACCAGCACTTTATAGACCGCCGCCTGGGCCTTGCCCTGGGCGGCCAGTTCGCTGGTCAGGACCTTGCCCTGGATCAGGGTGCCCACCGGCAGCAGATCGAGGTCGAGGCTGCCGAGGGCGCGTTCGCCGCCTTTCAGGGCCATGGCCAGACGGGTATCCGAAAGCGCCGTGATGTTGAGCAGGCTGCCCTGGGCCAGAGGGCGCGTACTGCTGGCTTCCAGGGTGGTCTGAGTGCCGTTGGCCAGGGTCAGCTTGAGCAGCAGTTGGAAGCTCTGCGCGGTTTCCTTGAGGGCGATCACTTCGGCGTCGGCGCTTTCGCCGGCGGTCAGCAGTCCGTCCAGAGGCTGGAGCAGTTTGAGCGCCATGTCCGCCGCGTTCTGCACGGGGCGGGAGACGGGCTGGCTGGGCGGGAGAGGGCGCGCGCCGCTGATCTCGGTCATGAAGGGGTTACAACCTGTCGAAAAAGCTGGCTTCGGGGGTGAGAGATGGCATGTATAATGCCGCCCCGTCCGGGCCGGCCGCGAGCCTTGGGGTTCTCCAGTATAGCGGCCGGCACCTTCCTGACTTGAATACATCCCGGGTACCCATGCCGTGACCAGTCCCTATCTCGAGACCGTGGCCCTCGCCTGCGAGCGGGATTGGCGCCTGCTGTTCGAGCGGCTGGACCTGCAGTTGTCCCGTGGCGAGATGCTTCAGGTCGCCGGTCCCAATGGCAGCGGCAAGACCAGCCTGCTGCGTCTGCTCTGCGGTCTGATGCAGCCCACCGCGGGGGAAGTTCGCCTGAATGGCAAGGCGTTGGCCAGCCAGCGCAGCGAACTGGCGCGCAACCTCCTGTGGATCGGTCATGCTGCCGGCATCAAGGGCTTGCTGACTCCGGAAGAAAACCTGCGCTGGCTCTGCGCGCTTCACCAACCCGCCGAGCGCGACGCCATCTGGCGGGCACTGGACGCGGTCGGATTGCGGGGTTTCGAGGATGTGCCCTGCCACACCCTGTCCGCCGGCCAGCAGCGCCGTGTCGCCCTGGCACGCTTGTACCTGGACGCGCCGCCGCTGTGGATTCTCGATGAACCCTTCACCGCCCTCGACAAGCAGGGCGTCGCCCAGCTCGAAGCGCATCTTGCGGCGCACTGTGAGCAGGGCGGCCTGATTGTCTTCACCACCCACCACACCATGGGTCAGGTGCCCGCCGGTTATCGCGAACTCGACCTGGGGCAGCGCCGCGCATGAGTAACGTCTTCACCCTGCTGGTCGCCCGCGAAGCCCGCCTGCTGGTACGCCGTCCGGCGGAATTGGCCAACCCGCTGGTGTTCTTCGCCATAGTGGTCGCATTGTTCCCGCTGGCCGTTGGCCCCGAGACCCAATTGTTGCAAAGCCTTTCTCCCGGTCTGGTCTGGGTAGCGGCCCTGTTGGCCGTGCTGCTCTCGCTGGACGGGCTTTTCCGCAGTGATTTCGAAGACGGCTCCCTCGAACAGTGGGTCGTTTCGCCGCACCCCCTGCCGCTTCTTGTCCTGGCCAAGGTGCTGGCACACTGGCTTTTTTCTGGATTGGCCCTCGTACTGCTGGCGCCGCTGCTGGCGCTGATGCTCGGTTTGCCTGCGCGTTGTCTGCCGGTGCTGTTGCTCTCATTGTTGCTCGGTACCCCGGTCTTGAGCCTGCTGGGCGCCGTTGGCGCTGCACTGACCGTAGGACTCAAGCGCGGCGGCCTGCTGCTGGCGCTGCTGATCCTGCCGCTGTACATCCCGGTGCTGATTCTCGGCAGCGGGGCATTGCAGGCGGCGCTGCAAGGATTGCCGACCGTTGGCCACCTGTTGTGGCTGGCGAGCCTCACTGCCCTGGCGGTGACCTTGACACCCTTTGCCATTGCCGCCGGCCTGACCATCAGCGTCGGTGAATAAGAAATAGAGTTGCCCTGATGAGAAAACTGCCGATGTCCGAACAGGCCCAAGCGCCGAGCAGGTGGCCCCAATGAACTGGACGTGGTTCCACAAGCTTGGCTCGCCGAAATGGTTCTACGAGATCAGCGGGCGCTGGCTGCCCTGGTTCGCCTGGGGCGCGGTGATCCTGATCACCCTCGGCCTGGTATGGGGGCTGGCCTTCGCGCCGCCGGACTACCAGCAGGGCAACAGCTTCCGCATCATCTATATCCACGTGCCGGCGGCTTTCCTCGCCCAGTCCTGCTACATCATGCTCGCCGTCTGTGGGGTGGTCGGCCTGGTCTGGAAGATGAAAATCGCCGATGTCGCCCTGCAGGCCGCCGCGCCCATCGGCGCCTGGATGACCTTCGTGGCCCTGGTGACCGGCGCCATCTGGGGCAAGCCGACCTGGGGCGCGTGGTGGGTGTGGGATGCTCGACTGACGTCGATGCTCATCCTCCTTTTCCTGTACTTCGGAGTGATTGCCCTCGGCCAGGCGATCAGCAATCGTGACAGCGCCGCCAAGGCCTGCGCGGTGCTGGCCATCGTCGGGGTGATCAACATCCCGATCATCAAGTACTCGGTGGAGTGGTGGAACACCCTGCACCAGCCGGCGACTTTCAAAATCACCGAGAAACCAGCCATGCCCGCTGAAATGTGGGTGCCGCTGCTGATCATGGTGCTCGGCTTCTACTGCTTCTTCGGCGCCGTGATGCTGATGCGCATGCGCCTGGAGGTGCTCCGGCGCGAGTCCCGCGCCAGCTGGGCCAAGGCCGAGATTCAGGCACAAGTGGGTAAGGTCTGATGAGTTTTTCTTCCTTCACCGAATTTCTCGCCATGGGTAACCATGGCCTGTATGTCTGGACCGCTTACGGCATCAGCCTGGTGGTACTGGCCATCAACGTCGCCATGCCGCTGATTGCGCGGCGCCGTTATCTGCAAGACGAGGCGCGCCGTTTGCGCCGGGAGGAGTCGAAGTGAATCCGGTTCGCAAGAAGCGCCTGTTCATCATCCTCGCCATCGTGGCGGGCGTGGGCATTGCCGTGGCGCTGGCGCTTTCCGCGCTGCAACAGAACATCAACCTGTTCTACACCCCCACCCAGATCGCCAACGGCGAGGCCCCGCAAGACACCCGCATCCGCGCTGGCGGGATGGTGGAAAAGGGCTCGGTACAACGCAGCGGCGACTCCCTCGACGTGCAGTTCGTCGTCACCGATTTCGCCAAGAGCGTGACCATTCGTTACCACGGCATCCTTCCCGACCTGTTCCGCGAAGGGCAGGGCATCGTCGCCCTCGGCAAGCTGAATGGCGATGGTGTGCTGGTGGCTGACGAAGTGCTGGCCAAGCACGACGAAAACTACATGCCGCCGGAAGTGACCAAGGCCCTCAAGGAAAGTGGCCAACTCCCGAAGAAGGAGGGCTGACCTGATGATTCCCGAACTCGGCCACCTGGCCCTGATTCTTGCCCTGTGCATGGCGCTCGTGCAGGCAACGCTGCCGCTGATCGGCGCCTGGCGCGGTGACCGCCAGTGGATGAGCCTGGCGCAGCCGGCCGCCTGGGGACAATTTGCGTTCCTGGCCTTCGCCTTCGGCTGCCTGACCTACGCGTTCATGGTGGACGACTTCTCCGTCGCCTACGTCGCCAGCAACTCCAACAGTGCACTGCCCTGGTACTTCAAGTTCAGCGCCGTCTGGGGTGCCCACGAAGGTTCGCTGCTGCTGTGGGCGCTGATCCTCGGGGGCTGGACCTTCGCCGTGTCGATCTTCTCCCGGCAACTGCCGGAAATAATGCTGGCCCGTGTGTTGGCCGTAATGGGGATGATCAGCATCGGCTTCCTGCTGTTCCTGATCGTCACCTCCAACCCGTTCAATCGCCTGCTGCCGAACATGCCGGCCGACGGCAATGACCTCAACCCGCTGCTGCAGGACTTTGGACTGATCGTCCACCCGCCGATGCTCTACATGGGCTACGTGGGCTTCTCGGTGGCCTTCGCCTTCGCCATCGCCGCGCTGCTCGGCGGTCGTCTGGACGCCGCCTGGGCGCGCTGGTCGCGGCCGTGGACCATCATCGCCTGGGCCTTCCTCGGCGTGGGTATCGTGCTCGGCTCCTGGTGGGCCTACTACGAGTTGGGCTGGGGCGGCTGGTGGTTCTGGGACCCGGTGGAAAACGCTTCCTTCATGCCCTGGCTGGTGGGGACCGCGCTGATTCACTCACTGGCGGTGACCGAGAAACGCGGCGTGTTCAAGAGCTGGACCGTGCTGCTGGCCATTGCGGCGTTCTCCCTCAGTCTGTTGGGCACCTTCCTGGTCCGTTCCGGTGTACTGACCTCGGTGCACGCCTTTGCCTCCGACCCGGAGCGCGGCGTGTTCATCCTGGCGTTCCTGCTGTTGGTCGTGGGCGGTTCACTGGCGTTGTTCGCGGTGCGTGCTCCCGTAGTGAAGAGCCAGGTGGGCTTCGCCCTCTGGTCCCGCGAGACCCTGCTGCTGGTGAACAACCTGGTGCTGGTGGTGGCGGCCTCGATGATCCTGCTCGGCACCCTCTACCCGCTGGTGCTGGACGCCCTGTCCGGCGCCAAGCTGTCGGTGGGCCCGCCGTACTTCAATGCCCTGTTCGTGCCGTTGATGGGCCTCGTCATGCTGGCCCTGGCTGTCGGCGTGCTGGTGCGCTGGAAGGACACCCCGGTGAAATGGCTGCTGGGCATGCTCGGTCCGGTGCTGATCGGTAGCCTGCTGCTGGGTGTGCTGGCCGCCTTCTTCTATGGCGACTTCCACTGGGCGGTGCTGGCCGTGGGCGCGTTGTCTGCCTGGGTCGTGCTGGCCGGCGTCCGGGATTTGCTCGACAAGACCCGCCACAAGGGCCTGCTCAAGGGTGCCGCTGGCCTGACCCGTAGCTACTGGGGCATGCAATTGGCCCACGCCGGTATCGCCGTCTGCGCCCTGGGCGTGGTGCTCTCCAGTCAGTACAGCGCCGAGCGCGACCTGCGCCTGGCACCTGGCGAATCGGTGGAGCTGGGCGGCTATCGCTTCCTCTTCGAGGGCGCGGCGCACCATGAAGGCCCCAACTTCACCTCCGACAAGGGCACCGTGATCGTCTACGAAGGCGAGAAACAGGTATCGGTGCTGCATCCGGAGAAGCGTCTGTACACCGTGCAGCAGTCCGTGATGACCGAAGCCGGCATCGACGCCGGATTCACCCGCGACCTCTACGTCGCGCTCGGCGAACCCCTGGACAATGGAGCCTGGGCCGTACGCGTACACGTCAAGCCCTTCGTCCGCTGGATCTGGCTGGGCGGCTTGCTGATGGGCCTGGGCGGCCTGCTGGCAGCCTTCGATCGTCGCTACCGCGTGAAAGTGAAGACCCGCGTCCGTGAGGCGTTGGGCATGGCTGGAGCCCAAGCATGAAGCGTTTGATCCTCGTCCTGCCCCTGCTGGGCTTCCTTGCCATCGCGCTGTTCCTGTATCGCGGACTGTTCCTCGATCCGGCCGAGCTGCCCTCGGCGCTGATCGGCAAGCCGTTCCCGGCCTTCTCGCTGCCCAACGTGACCGGCGAGCGCACCCTCACCGAGGCTGACCTCAAGGGCAAGCCGGCGCTGGTCAACGTCTGGGGCACCTGGTGTGTTTCCTGCCGCGTGGAGCACCCGGTACTGAACAAGCTGGCGCAGATGGGCGTGACCATCTACGGCGTCAACTACAAGGATGACAATGCCGCCGCGCTGAAATGGCTGAAGGAGTTCCACAACCCCTATCAGCTGGACATTCGCGACGAGCAGGGCAGCCTCGGCCTGGACCTGGGCGTCTACGGCGCGCCGGAAACCTTCCTGATCGACAAGGACGGCATCATTCGCCACAAATTCGTCGGTGTGATCGACGAAGTGGTCTGGCGCGAACAACTGGCCCCGCTGTACCAGTCCATGGTGGACGAGGGCGGCAAATGAAGCGCCTGATCGCCGCTGCCCTGCTGGGGCTGGCCCTGACCGGAGTCGCCAAGGCCGCCATCGACACCTACCAGTTCAAGGATGAGGCCGAGCGCGAGCGCTTCCGTGTCCTGACCGAAGAACTGCGTTGCCCGAAGTGCCAGAACCAGAACATCGCCGACTCCAATGCTCCGATCGCCACCGACCTGCGGCGGGAAATCTTCCGCATGCTGGAAGAGGGCAAGAGCAACGACGAGATCGTCGACTACCTCGTTGCGCGCTACGGCGACTTCGTGCGCTACAAGCCGCCGATCAACACCCGCACGCTGCTGCTCTGGTACGGCCCTGCCGGCCTGCTGGTCGGTGGGCTGGTGGTGCTGGGCATCATCGTCGTGCGCCGTCGCCGGGTGGAGAACAGCCCCGCGCAGGTGCTGCTTTCCGCCGATGAGCAGGCCCGTCTCGACGCCCTGCTGAACTCCGAGAACCAGGACAAGAAAGACTCATGATCGATTTCTGGCTCGCCGCCGGCCTGCTCCTGCTGGTCGCCCTGGCTTTCCTGCTGATCCCCGTGCTGCGCGGCCGCAAGGCCCAGACCGAGGAAGACCGCACCTCCCTTAACGTCGCCCTCTATCAGGAGCGCCTGGACGAACTGGACTCCCAGCATGCCTCCGGCACCCTGACCGCCGAGCAATTCGAAGCCGGCCGTGCGGAAGCTGCCCGTGAATTGCTGGCCGATACCGAAGGTGCCGACAACGGCCGCGTTTCGCGCCTGGGCAAGGCCCTGCCGTTGGTGGCCGCGATACTTGTTCCGGCACTGGGTTTCGGCCTTTACCTGCACTGGGGCGCCAGTAGCAAGGTGGAGTTGACCCGTGAGCTGCGCGAGCAACCGCGCAGCATCGAGGAAATGACTTCGCGCCTGGAGCGCGTGGTCGAGGCGCAACCGGAGTCCGCCGAAGGCTGGTACTTCCTCGGCCGTACCTACATGGCGCAGGATCGCCCGGCGGATGCCGCACGTGCCTACGAGCAGGCCGTCAAGCGTGGCGGCCGCGAGCCCGAACTGCTCGGCCAGTGGGCCCAGGCCCTGTACTTCGCCAGCCAGAAGAAGCTGACCCCCGAGGTCAAGGCGCTCACCGAAGAGGCCCTGAAGGCCGATCCCAACGAGATCACCAGCCTTGGACTGCTCGGCATCGCCGGCTTCGAGGAAGGCCGCTTCCAGGACGCGATCACCTACTGGGAACGCCTGATCACCCAGCTGCCGGCCGATGATCCGTCCCGTGGCGCCCTGCAGGGTGGGATCGACAAGGCGCGCGAAAAACTCAAGGAGAGCGGCGTGGCTGTCGAAGAACCGGCCGCGGCGCCGGCGCCGACCGGTGCCCAGCTCAAGGTCCATGTCGATCTGGCGGCCGACCTCAAGGACAAGGTGCAGCCCGGCGACAGCGTGTTCATCTTCGCCCGCGCCACCTCGGGCCCGCCCATGCCGCTGGCGGTCAAGCGCATGACCGTGGCGGACCTGCCGGTGGAAGTCAGCCTGAGCGACGCGGACGCGATGATGCCGCAGCTCAAGCTGTCCAACTTCCCGCAGGTACAACTGGTCGCCCGGATTTCCCGTAGTGGCAATGCGACCGCAGGTGAATGGATAGGAAGCAGTTCGCCGCTGTCTACTGGTACGTCGGATACCCAACGACTGACCATCGACAGCCCGGACAAGAAATGACCATCCACACCGCGTTTCCGGCAGCGCCGAGCACCCGCTTCGGCCTGCCCCTGATCTGCCTCCTCCTGACCCTGGCCGGCTGTGCTGGCCAGGGCCCCTACCAAGAGCCCGAAGAGCCGGTGTGGGAACCTTCCCGCAAGCCGCCAGCGGTTCAGACTCCGCCGCCGCAGAGTCGACCCCTGCCGCCGGTTCAGCCGCAGCCTCCCAAGCAGGCTCCGCGCATGAAGGCCCATCCGCGCTTTGCGCCGCCACCCGGTGGTAACTGCTACTGGGACACCGGCCTGGGCGTCTATGTACTCGAAGGTGAGCGCAACGTGTTCTATCGCGAGCGCGTCTACTATCGCTGGGACAATGGCTGGAGCTACTCCAATGGCCCGCAGGGGCCCTGGCAACCCACCGATGCCAGTGGCGTCCCGGCAGGCCTGGGTCGGCATTTCCGCTGATTTTGGCGTCAAGGAGCGGGCCTACAACCCGCTCCATATCCCTTCCCCGTGCCGGACCGTACGGGACGCACTGCACATCACCGCCCCCGATAGTTGCCGCCGACGAGCACCTTATGTAGTGTGCTGGCACTGCGCTATCTAGGAGCTCGTGGATGCTGCCCCGTCTTGCTTTTGCCGCCATCGCCGTGCTGCTGGCGCAACCCCTTGCCGCCCAGGTCTACCAGTGGCGCGATGCCGATGGGAAGCTGCATTTCACCGATACCCCGCCGCCTCAGAGCCGCGCGGTGGAGAGCGAGAACCTCCAGGTGAACAGCATGGATTCGCTTCCCCCGAAACCGCCGGAACCGTCCGCCGACCCTGAGACACAGAAGCCATTGCCCACCCCTGCCCAGCTCCAGCAGAAGGGACTGCAGCAGTGCTCCACGGCCATCGCGCGCATGCCCACCCTGATCAACGAAACGCAGAAACTCGGCCGCGATGGAGTGCGCAAGCAGAAGATCACCCAGAACCAGCTCGACAAAGCGATGTTCAAGATGGACGACTTCTACAAGGGCCTGAAGCGCAATGAGCGTGAATGCGTGAGCGAGTACGTCGCCAGCGAGAAGAGCCGGGTTTCCATCGATTGCCTGGCGGACACGCAGGACGTGCTGACATTCGGCCAATGCATGCAGTTCGCCGAGTGGGCGGAGACGTTCCGATAAGCTGCCGGGGCGCATGAGCGCCCCGAGGCGAGAGAATTACTGGTGGTCGGGGAGGGAGGTGGTGATGACTTCTGCCCGGCTGCGCTTGCGGGCCAGCGCGACCAGTAAACGCATGGCGCCGTAGCCGGCGATGATCAGCAGCGGATAGGCCACCATCAGTTCGGCCAGGCTGTACTTCCACGCCAGTGGCCGCCCTACGCCGAGCAGCGCCGCGTAGAACCAGGACACCGCCGAAACCGTGCCGGCGAACATCGTCAGACTGCGCATTGCGGGCTGCAGAGCCAGCAGCGAGCCGGCGCGTGCCAGGGCGGGCAGTACGGCGCGATGCAGCAGCATGCCATTGACGGTCAGCAGTGCAACGATCAGGACCTTGGCCTGCAACTTGGGATTGAGCAGGTAGGTCCAGCCCTTCACGGACATGTCCAGCAGGATGATCGCGGCGCCCGTCACCCAGAGCACCAGCAGGGCCAGGGAAATGGTGCGTTGCAGGGATTTCAGGTGGGACGGCCGGCAATGAGCGGAGTCGTCGCCTCGCAGCAGTTGCCTTGCCATGGCGAGGTCGCTGGTGACCACCAGGCCAACTGCCACGCAGCAGGCGATCAGGTGCATGTAGACGACCGCCAGGCGCACCAGTTCGAGGTTGGCCTCCTGCTTCAGCAGAGCAGTGACCAGGTGAAAGAATTCCATGCTTTGTCTCTTGTTCTATGAAATCGCTATCCCCGTCCCGCGTCTGCAGAAACGCGGGTTGCTGCGGCTCATAATCGAGAATCATTACCGCAGGGGCGGTGATGTTATTTGTAAATAATTATTAGAGTCAAATGAATATAGGGTGACGATCGTTCCAATTTGTGCTTTCGGGGATGAGCGAGCGCCGGCCGGGGGCGTGGGAAAAGCGCCAGCGGATCAGGGGTTTTCCGGGTCGTGCCCCAGGGCCTGGATGAACAGCGAGAACAGCTCCGGCTGGGAAGAGATGTCCAGCTTGGCGTAGAGATGCCGACGGTGCACCTTCACCGTTTCCGGTGAGATCGCCAGCCGCTCGGCCATGGCCTTGGACGAATAACCCCGAAGGATCAGCCGGGCAATCTCCAACTCCCGGTCCGACAGCACGCCGGCGCCGAACTGGCTCAGGGCGTCGCGGACCTGCGAGGCCACTTCATCCTGTCGGGTCAGCAAGGGAACGTGGGTACTCTGCAACCAGTGTTGTTCCATCAGCGCCAGGACCCATCCCGACAGCATCCCCAGCATGCCGCACTCCTCAGCGCTGAAGCGACGGCGCATGCCCAGCGATAAAGACAGGCTGCCCCGGCTCTCCAGCTGGACGATGAATTGCACCTCGTCCTCCAGCACGTTGTCGTGGAAGTAGTTCAGGTAGTACTCGCTCTGGCGAAAATGGTCCGGAGCTATCTCCTCCAGCCGGTAGAAACCATTGGGCAGGCCTTCGCGGCATGCCTGGTAGAAGGGGTCGAGCAGGTACAGGCCGTCCAGGTAAACCGGCATGGAGGCCGGCCCGGCTTGCGGCTCCGCGTCGTATTCCTCCAGGGGCTGGGGCGCGCCGTCATTGGGGTAGAAGGTGGCCAGGGCATTGTCGAAGGGCAGCCACTGGTGCAGCAGCAGGATGAGCTGCTTCCAGAAGCGGTCACCGCCGAGCTGTCCGATTGCGCGACCCAGGCCGGCGTGCAGGGCGGCCTCCCTGAACAGACTGTCCATCCGGTTCTCCGATCGGGTGATGGGGTAGCCAAGCTTGGCTGATCCGGGGCGGGCATCGTCAAGGGGCGTACTCCAATAGGGTGATTGGCGTGTCCTGAGCCACTGCCGAGAATCTGCCCACAACGACAGCGTCCCGATCAGGCGACGCAGCTCACAGATTCCTACTGCCTCAATCACCAATAACAACCAGAGGATCAGGATATGCCCGCGACGTCCCCCGAGAACGGCGTGCTCAAGCCCAGATTGAGCACTGCCGACGTAGTTGCCATCACCGTTTCGAGTGTCACCCCCGCCAGTTCGGTTTTTGTCATTGCGCCTTTTGCCATCCAGCAGGCTGGCAGCGGTGCCTTCCTGTCATTCGTGCTGGCCGGCGTGCTGGCGCTGATGTTCGCCTGGTGCTACGCGGAACTGGGTCGTGCCCACACGTCCGCCGGCGGTGAGTACGTCTACGCCAAGCGCGTGTTCGGTGGCCTGCCTGGCTACGCGACCTTCCTCATGGTGCTGGCGATGCTGCTGTTCATCCCGCCGGTGCTGGCCACTGGCACTGCGACCTACCTCAACGTCGCGCTCGGTACGCAGTTCGATTCGCAACTGGTCGCCCTGGTGGTCGTGGGGGCCAGTTACCTGCTGGGCATCCTCAACATCAAGCTCAATGCCTGGGTCACGGGCGCCTGCCTGCTGTTGGAAGTGGCGGCCCTGCTGGTGATTGTCGCGCTCGGTTTTGGCAATGCCACGCAGCCGGCCAGCGTGCTGTTGCATCCTCAGGTCGTCGACAACGGCGTACTGGGCGTGGCGCCCATGGCGCTGGTGCTCAGCACAGTCGGCATGGCGCTGTTTTCCTACAACGGTTTCGGTGGCGCAGTGCTCATGGCCGAAGACATGAAGTGCGGCGGTCGAGGGGTTCCGCGTGCGGTGCTCTGGTCGTTGTTGCTGGTGGTCGCCATCGAACTTGTCCCGCTCACCGCGATCCTTATCGGGGCACCGTCGCTGACGGAGATGATCGCCAGTCCCGACCCCATCGGCTACCTGCTCATGAGTCATGGCAACGAGACGCTGTCGCGGCTGGTCAGCGCCGGTATTTTCCTCTCCGTGTTCAACGCCATCATCGCTATCGTCATCCAGATCGGTCGGGTGATCTTCAGCAGCGGCCGCGACGAGCTGTGGATGCCATCCCTCAATCGCGCCTTCACCCGCATCCATCCACGCTGGGAGTCGCCCTGGCTCGCCACGCTGTTCCTGGCCGTGCCGTCGGCGTTGCTCAGCTTCAGTTCCAACCTGGCGGAGATGACCTCGTTCACCGTGCTACTGATCGTCCTCGTCTACCTGATCGTCGGACTCTGCGCGCTCTTCAGTCGCGTGCTGCGGCGTGATGTGGAGCACAGCTACCGCATGCCGCTCTGGCCACTGCCGGCCCTGCTGGCGGTCACCGGCGCGGGGTATCTGCTGCTCAACCTGGTGCAGGAAGCGTCCAGCCAGGATCTGTTGATCATCTTCGGGCTGCTGGCGGTGTCGGCCATCCTCTATGGCACCTACGGCAAATTCAGCCCGGCTTTCCAGAAACTCTGAGTCACAGGAGTCGTTATGCGCGCGCGTCAACTTGGTATCACCATCGGACTCGGTACGCCGGGTGAATTCAACGCCATCACGGATGTACCGGGCGTGCGGGTTGGACACAGCACGATCTGCGAGGAGCGCGGCGGCAAGCCGGTGCGCACCGGTGTGACGGTGGTGCAGCCCCGGGATGGTTCGGCGCGCGAGCAGCCCTGCTTCGCCGGCTGCCACGTACTCAACGGAAATGGCGATGCCACCGGCCTGGAATGGATTCGCGAGGCGGGACTGCTGACCACGCCGATCGCGATCACCAATACCCATAGCGTCGGCGTGGTGCGCGATGCACTGGTGGCTGCCGAGCGGGAGGCGGCCGGCGATGCCGTGTACTGGTGCATGCCGGTGGTGATGGAAACCTACGACGGTTTGTTGAACGACATCTGGGGCCAGCATGTCGGGCCGGCACAGGTGCAGGCGGCGTTGGCTGATTCGCGTTCCGGCGAAGTGGCCGAAGGGCCTGTCGGTGGCGGCACCGGCATGATCTGCCATGAGTTCAAAGGAGGTATTGGCACCGCTTCCCGGCGTCTCACCGCAGAGCAGGGCGGCTGGACCGTGGGCGCCCTGGTGCAGGCGAATCACGGCGTGCGCCAGGAGTTGCGGGTGGATGGCTATCCGGTCGGCCGGGTATTGCGGGAGATCGAGTCGCCCTTCGCCGAGCGCGACACCCCCGGAATGGGCTCCATCGTGGTCATCCTGGCCACCGATGCGCCGCTGTTGCCGCACCAGTGCCAGCGCCTGGCCCAGCGCGCCTCCATCGGCATCGCCCGCACCGGTGGCGGTACCGAGGATTCCAGTGGGGATATCTTCCTCGCCTTCGCCACCGGTAACCGGGATATGCCTGCTGCGGACTATGCACGCAAGGACCTGCCGTTCAGCACGCCACTCGCCATGGTCAACAACAATCACATTTCGCCGTTGTTCGCGGCGGCTGCGGAAGCGGTGGAAGAGGCCATCGTCAATGCGCTGCTGGCCGGACGCGAGATGGTCTGCACGGATGGACGGCGAGTGCCGGCGCTGGATGGGGAGACATTGCTGGAGGCCCTGAAAGCACAGGGCTGGAAGGGGAAACCTGCCCGCTGATGCGGGCAGGTTGGAGGCTTACTGGCCGGTGTAGACCTGGTCGAAGATGCCACCGTCGTTGAAGTGGGTCTTCTGTACGTCGCGCCAGTTGCCGAAGGTTTTCTCCACGGAGAGGAATTCCACCTTGGGGAAGCGATCGGCGTATTTGGCGAGGATCTCCGGGTTACGCGGACGCAGGTAGTTGTTGGCGGCGATGGTCTGGCCTTCGTCGCTCCACAGGTACTTGAGGTAGGCCTCGGCGGCAGCGCGGGTACCTTTCTTGTCCACGACCTTGTCGACCACGGTCACCGGCGGCTCGGCCTCTGCGGAAACGCTGGGGTAGACCACTTCGAAACCGCCACGGCCGAACTCGCGGGCGATCATTTCGGCTTCGTTCTCGAAGGTCACCAGAACGTCGCCGATCTGGTTCTGGATGAAGGTGGTGGTGGCAGCGCGGCCGCCGGTGTCCAGTACAGGCGCCTGTTTGAACAGCTTGCCGACGAACTCCTTGGCCTTGTTCTCGTCACCGCCGTTCTTCAGCACGTAACCCCAGGCGGAAAGATAGGTGTAGCGGCCGTTGCCGGAAGTCTTGGGGTTGGGGACCACGACCTGTACGCCGTCCTTGAGCAGGTCCGGCCAGTCCTTCAGGGCCTTGGGGTTGCCCTTGCGCACGATGAATACGGTGGCCGAGGTGAAGGGGGCGCTGTTGTTCGGCAGGCGGGCGGCCCAGTCCTGCGGCACCAGGCCGCCGTTGTCGGCCAGCGCGTTGATATCGGTTGCCTGGTTCATGGTGATGACATCGGCGGGCAGGCCGTCGATCACTGCGCGGGCCTGTTTGCTGGAACCGCCGTGGGACATCTGCAGGGTGATGTTCTCGCCTTTTTCCTCTTTCCAGTGCTTCTGGAAGGCGGCGTTGTAGTCCTTGTAGAAGTCGCGCATCACGTCGTAGGAAACGTTGAGCAGGGTGGGCGCGGCCTGGGCGGCGCTGGCGAGGGCGAGGCCGGCGGCAAGGAGGGAGGCGGAGAACAGTCGTTTCACAAGGCGTTCCTTCTGGGCAGTGTTAGCGGGCGACTATAACGGAACGGCATATGACTTTTTAATACTGAAAATTCATTTGATTATTCCCATTTTGCTCAGCTAGCTCGTGTAGGTTGTGGCTGAGCTATGCGAAGCCCAACACGCGAAGCCGAGGCTGAAATGTTGGGCTTCGCTGCGCTCTGCCCAACCTACGGTAGAGCGGTCCGAGATCAGAAGACCCGGCCGAGATTGAGGTATAGCGCGCGTTCGGCCTCGTCGTTCAGACCGTAGCTGAAGTCCAGGGGGCCCAGCGGCGTGTCGAAACTGACGAATATGCTGGCCGCGTTGATGTAGCCGCTGTCGAAGCTGTTGTCGTTGTTCCAGGCCCTGCCACGCTCCAGGCTGCCGCCGACGTAGAGCGGAACGTCCAGCGGCAGGAAGGAGCGCTGGGTGAGACGGCGGTAGTAGATGGCCCGTGCCAGGCTGATGTTCTGTCCGGCCACGGAGTCCTGGCGGAAGCCCGAAAGTTGCCGCGCACCGCCCAGCAGGAAGCTCGATGTGATCACTTCGGCGTCATCCAGTGTGCGGCCGTAGCGTCCCCCCAGGACGAAGGTGTCCGGACCGGAGCCCAGCGCCTTGTCCAGGCTCAGTTGCCATTGCCGATAGCGCTCGTCGGAGCCCAGGCTCGGGTCGTACTGGCGCAGGCTCAGGCTGATGTCTTCGCCTTCGTGGGGGTAGTCCACGTTGTCCAGGGTGTCGAAGGAATACTTCAGTTCGTAGTAGCCCTCGGTGAACTCGAAGCTGGGCAGGTCGCGTTCGCCCACCCGCACATCGGCCTGGCCCCAGGCTTGGCCGACGCCGAAGCGGATCTCACCGTTGTTGGCGATCTGCCGGCCAAGGTTGAGGCCATAGCCGTAGCGCTCCAGGCGGTATTCGGCGATGGGGTCGTTATCGAGGATGGCTTCGACGTTCTGCGCCTCGCCGAACAGATAGGGCGCCACGAAATAGCGCGAGCCGGCGTCCAGCGGTTGGTAGAACTCGCTGTAGAGCTCCTGGTGATCGCCCAGTTGCAGGCGCGTCAGCCATTCGGCGCCCAGTTCGTTGATGCCGTTCTTGCGGTAGCTGGCGCCGAGGTTGAAGGCGCTGTCTCCGCGCATGTCGTCGGAGAGGTTCAGGCCCAGGCGCAGGTAGTCGGTGCCGGCGCGCTTGCCGCGCGCGTTGATCACCAGGGCGTTGCCATCCTTGCGCTTGACGACCCGGTAATGCACCTGCTCGAAGTAGTCCAGGCCATACAAGGTGCTCATATCGCTTTGCAGGCGATCGAGGTTCAGCGGTTGGCCCAGGGGCTGGCGAATGTAGCGACGGATCACCGAGTCCCCGATCTTCGAGTCGTTCTCGATGAGGATGCTGCGGATCACCGGCGTGCGTTCGCTGGGTAGGCGCGCGCTGTCCAGTTCCTGGTCGCGGCTGGCTGACAGCGGGCGCAGTTCGGCCAAACGGGGGGCCAGTATCTGCGCGGCCCGGTAGCCGGCGTCGATCATTTCGCGGGAGCGGCCGAAGTCAGTGGCGCCGTAGCCGGCCAGGGGCGGCTGGATGAGTACGTCGGTGGATTCGAGCGTGGCCAGCTGGGCTTCGGAGTTGGTGCGGGTCATCAGGGTGACCGACTGGTTGAGCACGTCCACCACCGTTGCCAGTTCCTTGCGCGAGCGCAGCGGTGTGCCGATGTCGACCACGATCACACGGTCCACCCCCATTTCGCGGGCCACGTCCACGGGGATGTTGTCCACCATGCCGCCGTCCACCAGCAGTCGCCCGTTCACTTCCACCGGGGCGAAAACCGCGGGTATGGACATGCTGGCGCGGATCGCCTGGGGCAGGTGGCCCTTGCGGAATACCACTTTCTCGCCGGTGGCGATATCGGTGGCGACGGCGCGGAAGGGGATGGCCAACTGGTCGAAGTCACGGGTATCGCTGGTGTGCACCAGCAGGCTTTCCAGCAGCAGGGCGAGGTTCTGACCCTGGATCACCCCCAACGGCAGACCGAGGCTGCCGTCGTCGCGGAAGCTCAGGCGTTGCTTGACCAGGAAATCACGGTCGTCCTGCTTGCGGCGAAACGGGACTTCCTGGCGTGGCGGGTCGTCGGACAGTGCTCGCTGCCAGTCCAGGTGGACGGCGATTTGCTCCAGTTCGTCCACGGGGTAGCCGGCGGCGTAAAGCCCGCCGATGACGGCCCCCATGCTGGTGCCGGCGATGGCGTCGACCTTGATGCCCTGTTCCTCCAGTGCCTTGAGCACGCCGATATGGGCGAGGCCTCGGGCGGCGCCGCCGGACAGCACCAGGCCGATGCGAGGTTCGGGCTGGGCGAGGCAGAGGAGGGGGGCGAACAACAGGCAAAGCAGAAGGCGGCGCATAACGCATCCCTGGTCAGGCGAAAGTCCGAAGCCGGCTATTATAGGGCGCCCAATCCGTCGCCGAGCCCAGCCATGTCCGCAAGCAAGCCCGAAATCGTCATCAACTACTGCACCCAGTGCCAATGGCTGCTGCGCGCCGCCTGGCTCGCCCAGGAGCTGCTCAGTACATTCAGTGACGACCTCGGCAAGGTGAGCCTGGAACCCGGCACCGGCGGGGTATTCCGCATTACCTGCGACGGCGTGCAGATATGGGAGCGCAAGGCCGATGGCGGCTTCCCGGAGGCGAAGGTGCTCAAGCAGCGTGTGCGTGACCAGATCGACCCGGCGCGGGATCTCGGTCACAACGACCGTTCCTGATTCTCCCGCGCTTGCTGCAGATCAACGGAGCGGCCTCTTTCGAGGCATAGCCTGACGGCATTTCCATCTTTGTGGAGGAAGTCCGTCATGAGCATCATCGTCACCGGTGCAGCCGGCTTCATCGGTAGCAACCTGGTCCAGGCACTGAACGGCCGCGGTGAGACCGACATCGTCGCCGTCGACGATCTGACCGAGGGCGACAAATTCCGCAACCTCGCCGATGGCGAGATCGCCGACTACCTGGACAAGCGGGACCTGCTCCCGCTGCTGCGCGAAGGGCGCCTGGGGCGGCCGAGCGCGGTGTTCCACCAGGGCGCCTGCTCCAGCACCATGGAAGGCGATGGGCGCTTCATGATGGACAACAACTATCGCTACAGCTGCGAACTGCTGGAGGCCTGCCTGGCCCAGGGCGTGCCTTTCATCTATGCGTCGTCGGCGGCCGTCTACGGCGGCAACCGGGTCTTTCGCGAGGAGCGCGAAGCGGAACGACCGCTGAACGTCTACGGCTATTCCAAGTTCCTCTTCGACCAGCGGGTACGTCGCCTGCTGCCCCAGGCCCGCTGCCAGGTGGTGGGACTGCGCTACTTCAACGTCTACGGCCCGCGCGAAGGCCACAAGGGGCGCATGGCGTCGGTGGCCTTTCACTGCTTCCGGCAGTATCGCGCCAGCGGCAAGGTCAGCCTGTTCGGCGCCTATGACGGCTACGCCGGCGGCGAGCACCTGCGGGACTTCGTTTCCGTGGAGGACGTGGCGCGGGTGAACCTGCACTTCCTCGACCAGCCGCAGCGTTCCGGCATCTTCAATCTCGGCAGCGGGCGTGCCCAGCCGTTCAATGATGTGGCCTGGAGCATGGTCAATGCCCTTCGCGCCCACGAAGGTCTGCCGCCGCTCAGCCTGCAGGCGATGCGCGAGCAAGGGCTGCTGTCCTACAGCGAGTTCCCCGAGGCCCTGCGCGGCAAGTACCAGTGCTTCACCCAGGCCGATATCAGCCGTTTGCGCCAAGCCGGCTTCCGTCAGCCGATGCTGGATGTACAGCAGGGCGTGGAACGTTATTGCCACTGGCTGCTGGAACAGGAGTCGGGCGGCGGGCTGCCGGAAATGGGTCAGGCGGCCTGAGCGTGTTTCGCGAAACGGGGCAGGGAGTGCGATTCCGATGAAGGCAGGCAGAGGGCGCCGCTCGCTTGCCCCGTTTCGCGATCTCGAGGCAGACCTTGTAGGAGCGAGCTTGCTCGCGAACCTCCTGAGCCAGCCCTTTCTGCCGTTTCGCGAATGAATTCGCTCCCACAGGTTTAAGGCGTCGCAGGGGCTGCCTTGGCCTCGGCCGGCGCACCTTTACGCGCCGACAAGGCGATAGCGAAGATGATCAGCGCACCGCCAGCCAGCATGCGCAGGCCCGGTTGTTCGTCGAACAGCCACCAGGCGAAGGCGATGCCGTAAACCGGCTCCAGGGCGAAGATCACCGCCGTGGTCCGTGCCTTCAGCACCTTGAGACTCGCCACGAACAGGCTGTGGGCGAGGCCGGTGCAGAACACCCCGAGCAGGGCGATCCAGAACCAGTCCATCGGCTTCACGTCGTGCAGCAGTGGCCAACTGAAGGGGGCCAGGCACAGCACGATGGTGAGGTTCTGGCAGAGCGCCGCCTTCACCGGGTCCAGGCCCTTCACGCTGACGCGGTTGAGCAGCGACAGCAGCGAGAACAGCAGACCCGAAAGAATCGCCGCAAGCAGGCCCTGCGTGGCCGCGCTGCCCCAGTCGAAGCTGGGCGTTACCAGCACCAGGCCAAGGCTGACCAGACCCACGATCAGAATTTCCTGCACGCGGATGCGCTCGCGGAACAACAAACCTTCCAGCAAGAGTGTGAAGGCCGGAAAGCTGGCGAAGCCAAGCGTGGCGATGGCGACGCCCGCCACCTGCACCGCATGGAAGAAGGTGATCCAGTGCGCGCCCAGCAGCAGGCCGCCGAGCGCCAGCATGGTCAGTTGGAGCAGGCTGGGATTTGGGCTCTTGCCACGGGCGATGAGTTGGGCGAAGAGCGCCAGCGCAATCACGGCGAACAGCCCGCGACCAAAGGTGATGATCATCGGCGCGGTATTGGCGAGCTTGCCGAAGATGCCCGAAAGCCCGAACAGCAGGGCGCCCAGGTGGATGGCCAGAAGCGCGTTGCGTTCCGTCATGCCAAGCGCGCCCCGTTGGGCAGCGGCTTGTCGAAGCTGGTCAAGACCACTTTGTTTTCGTCGTCATGCACACCCGTGACAAGAATCTCCGAACGGATTCCGGCAATGCGTTTGGGCGCGAAGTTGCAGACGCAGAGCACCTGGCGGCCGACCAGTTCCTCGGCCTGGTAATGGGCCGTGAGCTGGGCGCTGGAGGTCTTCACCCCGAGCTCGCCCAGGTCCACTTCCAGCACGTAGGCTGGTTTGATTGCCTTGGAGTTGGGGCCGGCTGACAACACAGTGCCGACGCGCAGTTCGACGCGCTCGAAGTCGGCCCATTCGATGGTGGACATAGGGTTCTCCCTGATGACAGTCGCACCAGTCTAGTGACGAGGGACGACCTTGTCTGTCGTCAGGCTCGCGGGCTTTGTCGCGTTACTCGCGCCCACTGCGCAGGGCGCGAGGGGTGAGGCCGAACTCGCGGGAGAGGGCGGCCGTGAAGGCACTCTGGGAGCTGTAGCCGACGCGTGCGGCGATTTCCCCCACGGCCAGACGGCTTTCCAGCAGAAGCTGGCGGCCGAGGTGCAGACGCCGGGCGCGCACATAGTCCATCGGCGTTTGCCCGGTCTCGCTGAGAAAACGGCTGTGGAAGCGTGCCACCGACAGGCCGCAGAGGCGGGCCAGATCGGCGACCTGCAAGGGGTGGGCTGCATGCTGGTCGATATGGGCGTCTAGCGCGACCAGGGGCAGGGCGCTGCTGTCCTCCGGCTGTGCACCCGGTGCGGCGAGGCTGGCCAGCAGCAAACCGGCGGATTGGCCGGAGATCACTTCATCGGCCAGGGGACTGGCGGCGATCCAGCTGACCAGCTGGCTCTGCGCCGGGTTCAGGTTCAGCGCGCGGGGACGCTCCAGTAGGCGCCGGCCAGCGTCGAAATGCCGGCCCAGGGTGTGTCGCAGCCAGTCGTCGTCGGGTACATCCACCACCAGGCAGAGGCTCCCGCCGGGGCTGCCACAGGCGTGCTGCGCTTCAGGCGGCACCACCGCCAGGGTCTGACGCTGTACCAGCGCGCCCAGGCCATCCACTTCGAAGTCCAGGCTGCCGGTCAGGCCGAAGACCAGTTGGGCATGGTCATGGCTGTGGACCAACAGGTCGTGGTTGTACTGGCGCAGGGACAGGATCGAATGCATGGCGCTTACCTCGGGGCAGGCGGCCATTCTACTCCCTGTTACGCGATGCGCGCTGTCACAGGCCTGCAACCTCGCGTTCATTCTCGGTTCACCGCACAAGCTCACCATCGGCGAAACCCCGCCGGAGGTCGCCCATGAGCAGCGTCGAACGCCTGGAACCCGTCAACAAGACCAAGCCCCGCAAGCAGCGCGTGCGTACCCTGTGGATTTCCGATGTCCACCTGGGCACCCGCGACTGCCAGGCCGAGCACCTGGCGCGCTTCCTCAAGCAGTACCACGCCGACCGCATCTATCTGGTGGGTGACATCATCGACGGCTGGAAGCTCAGGGGCGGCATCTACTGGCCCCAGGCGCACACCAACGTGATTCGCCGCCTGCTGACCATGAGCAAGCGTGGCACGGAGGTGATCTACGTCACCGGCAACCACGACGAATTCCTGCGTCGCTACTCGGCGCTGATGCTCGGCAACATCCAACTGGTGGACGAGGCGGTCCACGAAACCGCAGATGGCCGTCGCATGCTGGTGATCCATGGCGATCAGTTCGACGTGATCACCCGCTACCACAAGTGGCTGGCCTTCCTCGGCGATTCTGCCTACGAGTTCACCCTCACCCTGAACCGTTGGCTCAACCACTGGCGCGGGCGCTGCGGTTACGGCTACTGGTCGCTGTCGGCGTACCTCAAGCACAAGGTGAAGAGCGCGGTGAACTTCATCAGCGACTTCGAGGAAGCCATCGCCCACGAATGCGTCAAGCGCGGACTGGACGGCGTGGTCTGCGGCCACATCCACCACGCGGAGATTCGCAAGGTGGGCGGGGTGGAATACCTCAATTGTGGCGATTGGGTGGAATCCTGCACCGCGCTCATCGAGCATTGGGACGGCAGCATCGAACTCTATCGCCTGGCCGACGCCCAGGCGCGGGAACTGGAGACTCGCGCCGTGGAGCAGGTCGAGCCGGCGGCATGAGGATACTGATCGTCAGCGATGCCTGGTTGCCCCAGGTGAATGGCGTGGTCACCAGCCTGCAGGCGCTGGTGAGAGAGCTGGAAGGCCTCGGGCACCAGGTGATGCTGCTGTCGCCCCAGGGCTTTCGCTGTCGGCCCTGTCCGAGCTATCCGGAAATACCCCTGGCCTGGGACCTCTGGCGTGTCGGGCCGATGATCGAAGCCTTCGAGCCCGATTGCGTGCACCTGGCCACCGAAGGGCCCCTCGGCTGGGCCGCGAGGCATTGGCTGGTCAAGCGCGGCTTGGCCTTTTCCAGCGCCATCCATACGCGCTTTCCTGAATACATTCATGGCCGCTGGCCCTGGCTGCCCCTCTCCTGGGGCTATGCGTTCCTGCGTCTGTTCCACCGTCCCAGCCAGGCAGTGCTGGTGACCACCGAACGCATGCGCGAGACATTCGCCGAGCATGGGCTGGTCTGGCTCAACCTGTGGCGCAAGGGTGTGGACACGGCGTTGTTCCGTCCCATGGCGCTACCCCGGCCGGAGGTGCCGGTGTTCCTCTATGTCGGCCGACTGGCCACGGAAAAGAACGTCGAAGCTTTCCTGGGCCTGGACTTGCCCGGCGAGAAATGGGTGGTGGGTGACGGACCGCTGCGGGGCGAGCTGGAGGTTCGTTATCCCGCTGCGCACTTCTTCGGCTACCGTCAGGGCGAGGAACTGGCGCGCTTCTATTCACAGGCCAGTGTGCTGGTGTTCCCCTCGCTGACCGATACCTATGGCCTGGTGATGCTCGAGGCGCTGGCCTGCGGTACACCGGTGGCGGCCTTTCCGGTGGCCGGTCCGCTGGATGTGCTGGAGTCCGGCACGACCGGTTGCATGGACGACGACCTGCAGAAGGCCTGCCTGGCAGCTCTGCAGCTGGATCGCGGACTTTGTGCCGAAAAGGCGGGGCGGTTGTCCTGGCGGGCGTCGGCCCTGGAGTTCCTGGCGCGGCAGCCGATGCTGGATGGGGAGCCGTGCGTGGCACTTGCTCCGGGGTGGGAACAATCTTGTGGGGGCGAATTCATTCGCTGAGGACTGCGCAGCGGTCCCAACCCCTTTGGGGCGGGTCTTCGACCCGTTTAGCGAATGAATTCGCCCCCACAGAAATCTGGTGCTCCGCCAAGGTCAGGGAATGATCTTGTCGCGCAACTTCTCGGCGGCCAATTGCAGGGCCTGGATGACCTTGGCCTTGTCGTAGTTCTGGATGCTGTTGGTATCCAGGTACATGGAGAACCCGGGCAGTTCGTGCTCGACGTAGCTGGAAGCGGCGCCCAGGTCGCGGCGGAAGTCCACCACCTGGTAGATCTGCACCGGACGCGTGAAACCCTTGACGTTTATCTGGCCCTTGTCGCGGCACATGATCACGTCCTTCACCAGCGAATAAGTCTCGTGGGAGATGAGGATTTCACCGGCTTCGGACGCGGTTTCCAGGCGGCTGGCCAGGTTCACTTCGCGGCCGATGATGGTGTAGTCCATGCGCGTGTCAGCGCCGAAGTTGCCCACGGTGCAATAGCCGGTGTTGATACCCATGCGGATTTCCAGCGGCTTGGTGATGCCCTGGGCACGCCATTGCTGGCGCAGCACCTTCATGTGCTTGCGCATGGCCACCGCCATGGAAACGGCTGCCACGGCATCCTTCTTGGCGCCCTGGGTGGAAGGGTCGCCGAAGAACACCATGACGCTGTCGCCAACGAATTTGTCGATGGTGCCGCCGTACTTGAGGGCGATCTTCGACATGTCGTTGAGGTAGTTGTTGAGCAGGTCGGTCAGGGCTTCGGCTTCGAGCTCTTCGGAGAGTTCGGTGAAGCCCTTGATGTCGGAGAAGAACACGCTGAGTTTCTTGCGCTGGGTTTCCAGGCGCACGCTTTTCTTGCCGCTGAAGATCATTTCCCAGACCTGGGGCGACAGATATTTGGCGAGGTTGCGGGCCAGTCGCGCCGCCTTCTCCTGCTCGCGCTTGATCTCGCTGCGGGCCTGGGCCAGACGCAGGCCCTGCTGGTGGACGAAATAGGCCGTGATGCAGATGTAGAGGGTGGTGAAGAACACGCTGACGACGGCCAGCAGTGCCGGTGTGCCGCCCTTGATGGCAGGCTGCAGCGCCAGGCCGACGACCGCCATGCTGATCAGCGAACCGCCCAGCACGAACGCCATCTGGCGCAGTCCGCCGAGGATCATGGCGCTGAAGCAGAGGGTCAGGACGACCATCAGTGTCGGCACGACGGAGAAGCCGAGCAGGGCGACGGCGGCGCCGGCGTGGAAGGTGTCGATGCCGAGGAGGATGCGGTCGGTGGGTTTGCCTGGGAAGCGCAGGCTCAGATGGTGGGCCAGATGCGGATAGAGCAGGGCGTAGGGGACCATCCAGAGGATGTCGAAGCCGAAATGCTGGACAGAAGTGCCGGCGGCGATGCTGGCGGCAACGGCCATATAGGCCAGCACACGCGAGTAGTACTCACGCAACACGGGCGTCGCGGTGGAGGGGTCGAGCATGGCAGGCTTCATGGCTTGGGTCTGTCCCTGGTGCTTTCTTGACGCGGGTTTGCAGCGTTCGCGAAATGCTGCAAGTCCTGGGCCATGGCTTTGGCTGGTGCGGGATCATAACCAAGCGAGGGACCGGCGGCCAAGCTGGCGCCAGTCCCTTCGTTCTCAGAAGCGGATGCGGTCTGTCAGCGCGTCCTTCAGCATCACCCAGTCGCCCATGAAGCTGTAGAGCGGGTACTTGAAAGTCGCGGGCTTGTTCTTCTCGAAGACGAAGTGCCCCACCCAGGCAAAGCCGTAACCGGCGAACGGAATGGCCAGCAACCAGATCCACTGTTGGGTGGCCAGGGCGTAGCCGAGAATGCTCAGCACCAGCAGGCTGCCGACGTAATGGAGTCGGCGGCAGGTGTCGTTGCTGTGTTCCTGCAGGTAGTAGGGGTAGAACTCGGCGAAGCTTTGGAAACGATTGACGGACTCGGCGGGCATGGTGGCTGCTCCAGGTTCTTGTTGTCTGGAGCAGTGTAGGACGGGTGTCTCCGGGGGCCAGTGACAATGGGCGCCACTTTAGTATCCTTGCCGGCACTCCGCCCTGCAGGCGGCTGCCTTGAACTTCAGAACAAGAAGGCGCCATGAGCGAACGCACGACTTCTTCGAGCTGGGCCCTGGGGATAGTCCAGGCCCTGGAAATGGGCGGTGTGGACTGCCGCAACCTGTTTCCCGAACTCGGTCTCGACTACCAGGCCTTGAACGATCCCGACGCCCGCTTCCCCCAGGACGGCATGACACGCCTGTGGTTGCGCGCGGTCGAGCTGTCCGGCAATCCGGCCATCGGCCTGAACATGGCCAAGGTGGTGCGACCGGCGTCCTTCCATGTGGTGGGTTATGCGCTGATGTCCAGTCGCACGCTCAAGGAAGGATTCGCCCGGCTGGTGCGCTACCAGCGAATCATCGCCGAGGGTGCCGACCTCAGTTTCAATGGCACGCCTGAAGGCTACGAGCTGCGGCTCTCTATTCATGGCGATCGGTTGCCGCCAGCGCGGCAGAGCGCCGAAGCGTCCATGGCTTATTGCCTGGCATTCTGCCGCTGGATGACCGGGCGACCGATCAACCCGCTGGAGATTCGTTTCCAGGGGCCGGCACCGGCGGATCTCGAGCCTTATCGTCAGGTGTTCCAGGCGCCGTTGCGTTTCAACGCCGAGCACTGCGCCTTGCTCTTCAGCCGTGCTGACATGGATACGCCGTTACCCACGGCGAACGAATCCCTGGCGCAGTTGCACGATCGCTTCGCCGGCGACTATCTGGCGCGCTTCTCGGGTACTCGCGTCACCCACCAGGTGCGTCAGGTGCTTTGCCGCCTGCTGCCCCAGGGGGAGCCCAAGCGCGAGGTGGTTGCGAGCCTGATGCACCTCTCGCAGCGCACCTTGCAACGGCGTTTGCAGGAGGAAGGTGTGAGCTTCCAGCAATTGCTGGACGACACGCGCCGCGAACTGGCCGAGCAGTACCTGGCGCAGGCGAACCTGACCTTGCTGGAGATTGCTTATCTGCTGGGCTTCGCCGATCCGAGCAACTTCTTCCGTGCTTTCCGGCGCTGGTTCGACAGCACGCCCGGCGAATACCGCGCGCGACTGGAAGAGGTCTGAGCCGGTAGGGTGCGCCGTGCGCACCGGCGGTTTGATGGGTGCCGAAACCGATCCAGGAATCGGTGCGCGCAGCGCACCCTACGGTCCAGACCGAGCTAAAGAGGTCGGTGCGCGTAGCGCACTCAGTGCCGCCAGAAGTAAGGCGTCATCAGCACCAGCACGGTCAGGATCTCCAGGCGACCCAGCAGCATGCCGAGGGTCAGCAGCCATTTTGCGCTGTCTGGCAGGCTGGAGAAGTTGCCGGCTGGGCCGATGATCTCACCCAGGCCGGGACCGACGCCGGAGACGGTGGCGGCGGCGCCGGTGAGAGCGGTGATCCAGTCCAGCCCCAGCAGCGACAGGCCCAGGGCGATGCCGCAGATGATGATGGTGAAGAAGAACGAGAAGGTCAGGATCGAGCGAACGATTTCATCGTCCAGGCGGTGGCCGTTGTAGATCTGCTTGATCACGGCCCGCGGGTGCACCAGCTGCTTGAGGTTGGCGTTGAGCAGGATATAGGCCACTTGGAAGCGGAAGATCTTGATGCCGCCAGCGGTGGAGCCGGAGCAGCCGCCGACGAAGCCCAGGTAGAAGAACAGCATCAGCGAGAAATTGCCCCACAGGCTGTAGTCGCCCAGGGCGAAACCGGTGGTGGTGAGTACGGACGTCGTATTCACCGCCACATGGCGCAGGGCGTCCAGCCAGTGGAGATTGGTCGTCAGCCAGTACCAGGTGCCGAGCACCAGCCAGATGATCAGCAGCAGGCCGAGGAAACCTTGTACCTGCTCGTCCTTGAACAGCGCCAGGCGATGACCGCGAAACACCGTCACGTAAAGCATGAAGGGCAAGCTGCCGAGGATCATCACCACCACCGCCACCCAGTGCACAGCAGGCTGGTCCCACTTGGCCAGGGATTGGTCCGAGGTGGAGAAGCCGCCCGTGGAAATTGCCGACATGGCATGGTTGATCGCATCGAACAGGCTCATGCCGGCAGCCCAGAAGGCCAGGGAGCCAAGCAAGGTGAAACCGACGTAGATGGCGACGATGTACTTGGCCACCATGTGCGAGCGGGGCAGCACCTTTTCCGAGCGGTCGGAAGACTCCGTCTGGAACAGGCGCATGCCACCGATACGCAGCAGCGGCAGGATCGCCACCGCCATGCCGATGAAGCCGATACCGCCGAGCCAGTGCAACAGCGAGCGCCAGATCAGGATGCCGGGCGACATGTTGTCCAGCCCGCTCAGCACTGTGGCGCCGGTGGCGGTGATCCCGGACATGCTCTCGAACCAGGCATCGGTGAAGCTGATGTGCTGGGTGAGCAGGAAGGGCAGGGCGGCGAATGCGCAGACCACTATCCAGCTCGAAACGGTCAGCAGATACATGTCGCGGGGGCGCAGATGGACATGCTCCGGCCGTCCGGGAATGACCAGTGCCAGACCGGCGATGAAGGTGATCAGGCTCGACCAGACGAAGGAGTTGATATCGCCGGTGCGCTCATAGATCACCAGCGTCAACACCGGAATGGCCATGCTGACGGCGAGGGTGATCAGGAAAATGCCGATGAGGAAGCCGATGATGCGGAGAGTCGGCAGGGCCATGGATTCTTTTTCTGGCTGATGGGCGAAAGGCGCAATTCTAACCGCGCCCAGCGCCCTGTAAACCCGGCGTGTGAAAGGGAGTCGAGACCGATTGCGGCCCGGCCGTGTCGTGCACCCGAATGAGTAAAGCACGACGCTTGCGAGACTGAGTCGCGTTATCCGTTAGAATGCCGGCTTCCCGATTTCTGGAGGTGGCCCATGGAGGCTCTCGACGCTCTGCTCAACCGCGTATCCCTGGCTCGCCTGCAGGCCCCGGCGCCCGACGCCGCCCAGCGCGAGATCCTGTTCCGCGCGGCCCTGCGTGCACCGGACCATGGCTATCTGCGCCCCTGGCGCTTCCTGACCATCGAGGGTGAGGGGCGCGAGAAGCTCGGTGAATTGTTCGTATCCGCTGTGCTCGCCAAGGACGCCCAGGCGCCGGAAGCGGCTACCACCAAGGCGCGCAACATGCCCATGCGGGCGCCGATGATGGTCGTGGTGATCGCTACCCTGCAGGCTGGCCACAAGGTGCCGGAAGTCGAGCAGTTGCTGTCTGCGGGCTGCGCTGCCCACGGCATCCTGCTGGCCGCCCATGCGCTCGGCCTGGGGGCCATCTGGCGTACCGGCGAGATGGCGTACGACCGCACCGTCGCCGCTGGCCTCGGGCTGGCCGAGAACGAGCGGGTGGTGGGTTTCCTCTATCTGGGCAGCGTCGAGGGCGATCGCCGCGCTGTGCCGGAGCTGGCTCCGGCGGACTTCGTCCAGAGCTGGGGCTGATCAGGCCTTCAGTGCAGCAGGCAATTCCAGGGTGGCGATGAAGCCGCCCTCGGGGTGATTGCCCAGATGCAGGCTGCCGCCGTGGCGCTCCACTGCCCGGCGGGCGATGGCCAGCCCCAGGCCATGGCCGGCACCGGTCTGATTGGGGGCGCGGAAGAAGGGTTCGCCCAGCTGCGTCAGATGTTCGGCGGCGACACCGGGGCCGTGGTCGCGGACCTCGATCACCAGGCTGGCGTCCTGTTCCTTGACTGTCACTTCCACCGGCTGGCCCTGCGGATTGAAGCGCAGGGCGTTGCGCAGCAGGTTGTCCAGCGCGCGCTCCAGCATATCGGGCCAGCCTTCGAGTTGTGGCTCGCCGCTGCAATCGATGCGGACTTGCTGCTCTGGCGCCAACAGGCGGGCGTCTTCCCTGAGTTTTTCCAGTAGGGGTCGCAGTGTGATCGGATGGCGTGCGCCCGGCTCTGCATCGAGGCGGGCCAAGGCGAGGATTTCGCTGATCAGCGCCTCGAGGCGGTCGCATTCCTGACCCAGGCGCGGCCACAGGGCTTCCCGTTGCTGGGGCTCGGCGCGCTCGGCCAGAGCCAGGGCGATACGCAGGCGTGCAAGCGGCGAACGCAGCTCGTGGGATACATCGCGCAGCAACTGGCGCTGGCTGCCGATCAGGCCTTGCAGGCGCTGCCCCATGCGGTTGAAGTCGCCGGCCAATACCCCCAACTCATCCCGCCGACGTGCCAGGCGCGCCAGGCTGTCCTGCTGGTAAGCGGTCTGGCCGAGGTCGTGTACGGCGCGGCGCAGACGGTCCAGCGGTCGGGTGATCGACAGGGTGAGGGCCAGGCTGAACAGGGTCAGCACCACCAGCGCGATGCCCAGCGCACTTAAAGGCCACAGCAGGCTGCCACGGTGCCAGGCATCCAGTTCGGGGTAGGGGATGCGGTAGATGATCAGGTAGGACTCGCCGCTGGCCGGACTGGTGAATTCCTCGGTCAGGCGACGCCAGGGCAGTCGGCGCGGATTCTGATGGCGCGCCTCGAAGGCCGCGGCGCGTCGGGGGAACGTGCCGTTTACGACGGGTTGGCCGGTGTCGTTGAGAATCTGTATGTCGATCCGTGCGCGATGGCGGAAGTGTTCCAGGAACCGCTGGGTGTCCTGCGGGCCCTGCTCCTCGAAGCGTTGCACCAGACGCTCGGCCAGCCCCTGTAGGGAGGGGTGATGGTTGAGGATCCAGGCATCCTGGTTAAGGGCGCGACCCAGCAGGATGGCCAGGCCGGCCACCAGGGCCAGGGCCAGCCAGAGGGTGGCCAGGATTCTCCAGAAGAGTGAACGCACGGGGTTGCTCCTGAACGGCAAAACCCATCAGGCCGGAGGGCCTGATGGGTGTGTGGTCGGTGCCTGCGGCCGAAGCAGCGAGGCGATTACTGGGCCTTCTTGTCCTTCTCGGCCTTCCAGGCTTCGAACTCGGCGCGTTCGGCGCGGCGTTCTTCCATCTTCTTCTGGATGTCATCGAAGGTCTTCTGCTGCTCGGGCTTGAGCTGGGCGCGGATGGCTTCGCGATTCTTGGTCTCGGCGGCCTTGAGTTCGTCCCGCATGGCCTTCTTCTCGGCGGCCGGCAGCTTGTCCAGGTAGCGCTGGGTAATCTCGTGACGGGATTTCATCTGGTCGCGCATCAGCTTGCCGATTTCATGGCGCTGTTCCTGGGTGAGGTCCAGTTCCTTGAACATGTGGCCACCGAAACCGCGCTCGTGGCGCGGGCCGCCTTCCGGCATGGCCATGGCCAGGGTCGGCAGGGTAGCGGCGAGCAGCAGGGCGGTAAGGGTCTTGCGCATGGTGGTTCTCCTAGTCTCGATTCCGGCCAGTTGCCGGATGTGCCCAGTCTAGGGATGGCAAGGTCAAGCGCGGTCAGTGCTGCGTAAAGCCTGGGTAAAGACCTGTCAGAACCTGTTCACGATCTTGCGAGCTAGAGTCCCGCAAGGGCCGACGCGCAGCTGATCGTGAATTGGTTGTCAGGCGCTGTAGTAATAGCCGCGGCTCCGCAGCGCGAGGATTCGCGGGCGGCCGTCAGCGTGGGGACCGAGCTTCTTGCGCAGGTTGCTGACGTGCATATCCAGGCTGCGGTCGTAAAGCGTCAGCTTGCGACCGAGCGCCAGTTGCGCCAGTTGCTGTTTGTCCAGCGGTTCGCCAGGTTGGCGCAGCAGGGCTTCGAGCAGCCGGCCTTCGGAGAGTGTCAGGGTCACTTCGTGATTGCCGACGGTGACGACACCGCGCACGGGGCTGTAGCAGATATCGCCCAGCTCCAGCTGGCTGGACGGCTGCGGCGGCTGGCTGCGGCGCAGCACGGCGCGCAGGCGGGCAGTGAGCTCGCGGGGGTCGCAGGGTTTGGCCAGGTAATCGTCAGCGCCGAGTTCCAGGCCGAGAATGCGGTCCAGCGGCTCACCGCGGGCAGACAGCATGAGGACCGGCAAGTCCGGATGGTCGCTGCGCAACTGCTTGAGCAGTTCCAGGCCGCTGCCATCCGGCAACATCACGTCCAGCACCACTGCAGAGGGTGCGTGCTCGGCCAGGGCAGCGCGGGCGGAGTGGCCGTCATGGCAGGCGCGCACGACGAAGCCTTCCTGGCTGAGCCAACTGATCAGCAGCTCGCAGAGTTCCTGATCGTCATCGATTAGCAGCAATTCACTCATGGTGCGGGTCAGTTGATCCATTGTCGGCGCTGGCGGCGCCCACCGCGGGCGATCAGGCCGGTACACAGGGAGAGCAAGGCCACGCCACCGCCCACCGCAAACCAGGTCTGCTGTTCGCTCAGCAGGCGCGGTGCCTGCGAGGCCTGTGCTTCCTTGAGTTGCAGCTTGAGGCGCTGGTTTTCCTGACGCAGGCGGGCGAGCTGGGCGTTCTCACGCTCGTTGCTGTCAGCGTCGGCCTGGGTGGCCAGCTCGCTGCGCAGACGTTCGCTTTCAGCCAGTTGCCGCTGCAGTTGATCCACCTGGGCAAGGAGGGCGTCATTGGCGGCAACGGGGGCTCGCGTCACCATCGGAGCATTTGCCGCCTCAGATGATGCAGGTTGGAGTTCTTCAGCCTGGGCCAGGCTGCAGAGCAGCGCGGCGGTTAACAGCAGGGGCAATTGACCGACGTGCATGGGAACTCCTTTTTCCTGGCGTGGACTGATTTAGAGAACGCTGGCTTACGGGAATACCTGTTTGAAGGGCTTGACCACGACATCGGCATAGACGCCGGCTGCGTGATACGGATCGGCATCGGCCCAGACCATGGCGGCCTCGAGGGATTCGAATTCCGCGACGATCAGGCTGCCGGTGAAGCCGGCACTGCCCGGGTCGTTGCTATCGACCGCCGGGTGCGGACCGGCCAGCACGATGCGGCCCTCGGCCTTCAACTGCTCCAGGCGTGCGAGGTGCGCAGGGCGGGCGGCGAGACGATTTTCCAGGGAATTGGCGACGTCGGTGGCGATGATGGCGTAGAGCATGGCAATCCTTATTGTTGAGGCTTTTCGGTTTCGCCGTCGTGGATGTGACGGGCCAGGTAGACACCTTGGCCAACCAGGAAGAGCACGGTCATGCCGAGGCTGCCGAAGACTTTGAAGTCCACCCAGAACTCGTGGAAGGTGAAGGCCACGAAGAGGTTGGCGAAGCCGCAGATGAGGAAGAAGGCGATCCACGCCAGATTCAGGCGTACCCAGATGGCCTGGGGCAGGTTCAGGGCATGGCCCATGACGCGCTGGATCAGGGGCTTGTCACCGATGAAATGGCTGCCGGCGAACGCCAGGGCGAACAGCCAGTTCACGACCGGCGCTTTCCATTTGAGGAATGTTTCGCTGTGGAAGGCCAGGGTCATGCCGCCGAACACCAGGCAGGCCGCCAAGGTCAGCCACTGACCTTTTTCCAGGCGGCGCTGGTGCAGGAAGATGGCGCCGTAAACGATCACCGAGGTGATGATCAGAACGGCTGTGGCGCTGAAAATACCGCCTAGCATATAGGTATGCCCGGCCAGCTCGACGGCGCGCGGTTCCAGTTTGTAGACGATGAAGAAGAGGACAAGCGGGATGAAGTCGATGAATTGTTTCACGGCAGCAGCCAGAAGCGGGATGTGGCGGCATAATAACAAACCATTCCCCTAGCGAAAGCAGACCCCATGCAGATCGACCTGCATTGTCACAGTACGGCCTCCGACGGTGCCCTGGCCCCTGCGGCCCTGGTCGCTCGTGCCCATGAACGGGGCGTGCGGCTGCTGGCGCTGACCGACCACGACACCCTGGAGGGGCTGGACGAGGCCCGCGAAGCGGCCGCAGCGCTGGACATGCAGCTGATCAACGGTATCGAACTGTCCTGTACCTGGGGCGGAGCGACCATCCATGTCCTGGGGTACGCCTTCTCCGCCGATGCGCCCTCCTTGCTGGAGGCCATCGCCGACCTGCATCAAGGGCGTTGGGCTCGGGCCGAGGAAATTTCCCGTCGCCTCGCCGCCAAGGGCATGCCGGGAGCGCTGGAAGGCGCGCGGGCGGTGCAGCAGGAACTGGGTGACAGCGGCAATGCGCCGGCGCGCCCGCATTTCGCCGAGTTCCTCGTTCGCGCGGGCCATGTGCGCGACCGCGCCGAGGCGTTCCGCAAATGGCTGGGCGCAGGCAAGTTGGGTGATGTGAAGCAACACTGGCCGACCCTGGCCGAGGCGGTGGGCACCCTGAACGCCGCCGGCGCCTGGATCAGCCTGGCGCATCCCTGGCACTACAACTTCACCGGCGCGAAACGACGCAAGCTGGTGGCGGATTTCATTCAGGCCGGCGGTCACGCACTGGAAGTCGTGAATGGCCTGCAGCCGGCGGACCAGGTGGGAAGCCTGGCCGTGCTCGCGCGTGAATTCGGCATGCTGGTCAGTGCCGGTAGTGACTTCCATGCACCCTGCGAATGGTCGGAGCTGGGCATGTACCGACCCTTGCCGGATGACCTGCCGCCGATTTGGGGGCGCTTCCGCCATGCCCACAGCCCTACTGCTGCCCTCTGAACAGGGAGATGTTGTGAGTCAATTTTTCCAGGTACACCCGGAGAATCCACAGCCGCGCCTGATTCGGCAGGCGGTGGAAATCGTCAAGGCGGGCGGGGTAATCGTCTACCCCACCGACTCTTCCTATGCCCTGGGATGCCTGATCGGTGACAAGGGTGCCGTCGAGCGCATTCGCCGCCTGCGCCGGCTGGACGAGAAACACAACTTCACCTTGCTCTGCCGCGATCTCTCGGAGATCGGCATCTTCGCCAAGGTGGATACAACGGCTTTCCGCCTGATCAAGGCGCACACGCCTGGCCCCTACACCTTCATCCTCAACGCCACCCGGGAAGTGCCGCGCATGCTGATGCACCCGAAGCGGCGTACCATCGGCCTGCGGGTGCCGGATCACCCCATCACGCTGGCATTGCTCGAGCAACTGGGGGCGCCCCTGATAAGCACGACCCTGATCCTGCCGGGGGAAGGTCTGCCGATGAGTGATCCTTACGAGATGCGGAAAATCCTCGAGCACCAGGTGGACCTGATCATCGACGGCGGCCACGGCGGCATGGCCGCTTCCACCGTCATCAGCCTGTCAGATGGCAAGCCTGAGGTGGTGCGCGTGGGCTGCGGCGATCCGCAACCCTTCCTCGACGAGGAATGACGGCGCGACTCAAAGCAGGATCGCCACCAGGATGATCACCAGCAGGATGATGATGAAGTCGGTGGTGCTGAGGGCGCCACCGGCCGGCACTGCATCCAGTTTCTGCGCCAGCTGCGCGGCCTCCGCAGGTGTCATGGCCTGGACCCTGGCGCGGGCGGTGGCAGCGTCCACGCCCATGCTGCGCATCTGTTCCTGTACCTCGGACTTGCTCAGGAATGCATCGATCTTGGCGCGATCGTTTGGCTGTTGCTGAGCCGAGACCGCTTCGTCGGTGCCGATCATGCCGGCGTATGACGAAGTCGCCGGCACCAGCGTGAGGCAAAGAAGCATGAGTACGGCAGTGAACATCAGGTTAAAGAGTTTCATCTGAACCTCCGTGAGCGTTAGCTCCAGACCCGACCAGGAGTGCTGCGTCGTACTTTTTTAGTCTGGCACATGGTGCTAACGTGCCCGTTTTCCGCCGACCGGCGCGTTTTTCGGTGGATATTTTCACCAGGCAGCAGTACCAACCCGGCCGCGCGGCAAGAGGACACCATGCAGAACACGCCGCCATCCGAGGGGCACGACAGCCAGGCGGGCGCCCAACAGGAGCTGCCTTTCGCCCTGGTCTATGGTCAGGCGGTCACCGAGCTGCCACAGGACCTCTATATCCCACCGGATGCGCTGGAAGTCTTCCTCGAAGCCTTCGAAGGCCCGCTCGACCTGCTGCTGTACCTGATCCGCAAGCAGAACATCGACATCCTCGATATCCCGGTGGCAGCCATCACCCACCAGTACATGGCGTATGTCGAGCTGATGAAGTCGGTGCGTCTGGAGCTGGCCGCCGAGTATTTGGTAATGGCCGCCATGCTGGCCGAGATCAAGTCGCGCATGCTGCTGCCGCGCTCGAACGAAGCGGAAGAAGAGGAAGACGATCCGCGTGCCGAGCTGATTCGCCGTCTCCAGGAATATGAACGCTTCAAGGCCGCAGCCGAAGGTATCGACCAACTGCCCCGGGTGGGACGTGATGTCACCGTTCCGCGCCTCGATGCGCCGGAGGCGCGGGCGCGCAAGCTGTTGCCGGACGTCGCCCTGGAAGAACTGCTGTTGTCCATGGCCGAAGTGCTGCGCCGTGCCGACATGTTCGAAAGCCACCAGGTCACCCGCGAAGCATTGTCCACCCGGGAGCGCATGAGCGAAGTGCTGGAGCGGCTCAAGGGGGGCGCCTTCGTACCCTTCGTCGCCCTGTTCACAATGGAGGAAGGCCGTCTCGGAGTCGTGGTCACCTTCATGGCGGTGCTGGAGCTCATCAAGGAACAGCTGGTGGAGCTCGTGCAGAATGAACCCTTCGCCCCCATCCACGTGCGCGCCAGGGCCGAGTAGATGAACCTCAACGACCCCAAAGAACTTGCCTCGCTGCTGGAAGCCTTCCTCCTGGCATCAGGAAAGCCGCTGTCGCTGGAGCGACTGGCCGAACTCTTCGAAGAGGCCGAGCGCCCCGAGTTGTCGGTGATCCGTTCCGCGTTGGCCATTCTGGCCAAGAGTTGCGAAAAGCGCGCCTTCGAGCTGCGCGAGGTGGCCTCCGGCTACCGCCTGCAAGTTCGCGAGCGTTTTTCCCCCTGGGTCGGGCGGCTCTGGGAGGAGCGCCCGCAGCGCTACTCCCGCGCCATGCTGGAAACCCTGGCCCTGGTGGCCTATCGACAGCCCATCACACGTGGTGAGATCGAGGATATCCGCGGTGTTGCGGTCAATAGCCAGATCGTCAAGACGTTGCTGGAGCGCGAGTGGATTCGGGTGGTCGGCTATCGCGACGTACCTGGCAAGCCGGCGATGTTCGCCACCACCCGCGCTTTTCTCGATCACTTCAACCTGAAAAGCCTCGAAAATCTGCCGCCGCTGGCCGCGCTGCGCGAGCTGGAGCCCGAGCCTGTGCTGGCCCTGGATGATGGCGATGCACCGGTTCCTGAAGGTCTGCAGGCTCGCGTCGACGCTGAGTTGTCGGCCGAGCCGCGTGAGGAAACCAGCTTCCGTTCGCTGCTGGCCGAACTGGACGTCATGGAAGAAGGCCTGAAGACTGACTTCGACGACATGCTGCTTGCCGAAGATGACGAAGCGGCCGCTGTCACCGCCGAAGAAGATGACGAGTCATTGCCAGACGAAACCCTGCACTGACGCCACCGGTCAGCGGACGGGCTGACGTCAGGACTTTGCTCAACTAGCCTGAGTGCCACCGGCCGCGTATGATGCGCGGCCTTTTTACTGATACACCGGGAGGTGCCCAGATGAGTGAAGTCGAATTCAGCCCCGAAGGGGAAAAACTGCAGAAAGTCCTGGCCCGCATGGGTCTGGCCTCGCGCCGCGATATCGAGGCGTGGATCACTGAAGGTCGGGTCAAGGTCAATGGCGAGATCGCTACCCTTGGTCAGCGCGTCGACACCCATGACGCCATCAGCGTCGACGGTCGCCTGCTCAAGCGCGAAGAAGAAGTCGAAAGCGTCCGCCGTGTCCTGATCTACAACAAGCCCGAAGGCGAAGTCTGCACCCGCGACGACCCGGAAGGCCGCGCCACCGTATTCGAGCGCCTGCCGCGCCTCAAGGCCGGCCGCTGGATCAACATCGGTCGCCTGGACATCAACACCACCGGCCTGCTGCTGTTCACCACCGACGGTGAACTGGCCAACCGCCTGATGCACCCTTCCTACGAGATGGACCGCGAATATGCGGTGCGCGTGCGTGGTGAAGTCACCGAGGAAATGCTGGAGAACCTGAAGAAGGGCGTGATGCTCGACGACGGCCCGGCCAAGTTCACCGACATCAAGGAAGCCCCCGGCGGCGAAGGTCTCAACCACTGGTATCACTGCGTGGTGATGGAGGGTCGTAACCGCGAAGTACGTCGTCTCTGGGAGTCCCAGGGTCTTGTGGTCAGCCGCCTCAAGCGTGTGCGTTTCGGTCCGGTGTTCATCACTTCCGACCTGACCATGGGTCGCTGGCGCGAAATGAGCCAGAACGAGGTGGATATCCTCAGCACCGAAGTCGGCCTGACGCCGGTGGCCCTGCCGTCCATGAAAGGCAAGTTCCGCGAAAAGCTGGATCGCCTGCAGCGCAAGTCGGCCAAGCCGGTTGGTGCTCGTGCGCCGCGTCGTGATGACGACGAACGCCCGGCCCGTGGTCCGCGTCGTGAAGGTGATGAGCGTCCGGCGCGTGGTCCGCGCAGCGAGGGTGGCGAGCGTCCGGCTCGTGGTCCGCGTAGCGAAGGTGGCGAGCGTCCTGCCCGTGGTCCGCGTCGCGAAGGTGATGAGCGTCCTGCCCGTGGTCCGCGTCGCGAGGGCGATGAGCGTCCGGCTCGTGGTCCGCGCAGCGAGGGTGGTGAGCGTCCTGCCCGTGGTCCTCGTCGCGAAGGTGATGAGCGTCCGGCTCGTGGTCCACGTCGCGAGGGTGATGAGCGTCCGGCTCGTGGTCCGCGTAGCGAAGGCGGTGAGCGTCCTGCCCGTGGTCCGCGTCGCGACGGTGATGAGCGCCCGGCTCGTGCTCCCCGTGGCACGCCCGTGGCCGATCGTCCGCGTGATGTGAACAAGAAGCGTCCGGCCAAGCCCCAGGGCGAGCGTCCGGCCGTTGAGCTGGCCGACCGTCCGGCTCGCAAGCCCCAGCGCCCGCAGCACAAACGCAGTGGGCCTGCAGGTGGCGATGGCCAGCGTCCGGGATTCGGTCGCAAGCGCTGATCGAAGGCAAAAAGAAGAAGGGGCTCGGATGAGCCCCTTCTTTTTTGCTCCGTGGGAGCGAATTCATTCGCGATTGACGCCCCCACAATTGGCCAGGGCGACGATTACCCTGCCATCGACAGCCGGTTGCGGCCTTCGCGCTTGGCCACGTACAGGGCGTTGTCCGCACGGCGCAGCAGGCTTTCCACCGATTCCGCCGGCAGCAAGGTGGCGCAACCCAGGCTGATGGACAGGTCCAGCGGGTGACCCTGAACCAGGCATTGCAGCTCGAGGATGCCCATGCGCAGGCGTTCGCCCACCATTGCGGCTGCGTCGCGGCAGGTGCCGGAGAGCAATACGAGGAATTCCTCGCCACCGAAGCGGAACACCATGTCGACGTTGCGCAGGCGCGATTTGAGCGTGTTGGCCACCGCTTTCAACACTTCGTCGCCGGTGCCGTGGCCGTGCTCGTCGTTGATGCGCTTGAAGTGGTCGATGTCCAGCATGAGCACCGACAGCGGCTGCAGATTACGACGGGCCAGGTCCACTTCGCGCTGCAGGGTCTGCTCCATGGCGATGCGATTGCCGGTATCGGTCAGCGGATCGCGCAGGGCGCTCTGGACTGCGGCCCGATAGAGCAGCGCATTGCGCAGCGGGAAGAGCAGGGTGGATAGCAGGGATTCGAGCTGATTGAGTTCGTGTTCGTCGAAGCGCAGGTTGCGGCGGAAGATCAACTCGCCCAGGTACTCGCCTTCGTGAGTCAGGCGATAGCCCGCAGAGTGGCTGGAGCGACTGCCAAACTCGAGGCGCAGATCGCTGCTCTGATGCTGGTAGGCCAGGGCGTCGAGAGGGACCAGGCGCTGCACTTCGCTGAAGAACAGGCTGACGATGCGTTCCACCTCCAGGCTGGTCTGCAATTGCAGGCTCAGCTGGCGACGCAGTTCGGCCAGGCTGAGTGGCCCCAGCTTGGGCTGGCGCTTGCCGGAGAAGCCGAGGCGCTGCAGTTTCGCGGCATCGAAATCGATGGTGTTGGACTGGGAGGGAGGAACCATTGAGTTGAACCTCTGACGCACTATGCGACGACACCAGGGGATAGAGCTATTTTCGTGCCAGGAGCCTTTTGGCAGTAAAAATTGCTTTAGTTTCAGGTGCTTAGCTGTTTACTGCCACGTCGTGCGGCAAGCCGTTGCCGGCTTACTGGCAAAATCATGGCAATGTGATGCCGGTCACAGGGAAGAGCCGCCGGGAGTCTGGCGGAGGCTGCGGCGGTCGAATGACCGCCGCGGAGGGAAGTCATTGCGCGTCGAAAGCCTGGCCGTTAACACCAGCGCTATCTGGCCCCATGAGATAGAGGTAGACAGGCATGATTTCGGCGGGTTCCGGATTGTTGTCAGGATTTTCTCCGGGATAGGCCTGGGCGCGCATGTCGGTCCGGGTCGCGCCGGGGTTGACGCTGTTGGAGCGCACGCTGGCGATGCCGTCCACTTCATCAGCCAGGACCTGCATCAGGCCCTCGGTGGCGAACTTGGATACCGCATAGGCGCCCCAGTAAGCGCGTCCCTTGCGGCCAACGCTGCTGGAGGTGAAGACCACCGAGGCGTCTTTGGACAGCTTCAGCAGCGGCAGCAGGGTGCTGGTCAGCATGAACATGGCGTTGACGTTGACCTGCATGACGCGCATGAAATTGTCGCCCGAGAGCTGCTCGATGGGCGTGCGCGGGCCGAGGATCGAGGCGTTGTGGAGGATGCCATCGATGCGGCCGAACTCCGTTTCCAGCGTCGCCGCCAGCTCGTCGTACTGGTGCGGCTGGGCGGTTTCCAGGTTGAAAGGGATCACGGCAGGTTGCGGGTGGCCAACGGCTTCGATTTCGTCGTACACCGCGTTCAGGCTGGCTTCGGTCTTGCCCAGCAGGAGCACGGTGGCGCCGTGGGCGGCGAAGGTCTTGGCGGCGGCGGCGCCGATGCCACGACCGGCACCGGTGATCAGGATGACCCGATCCTTGAGCAGGTCGGGGCGGGCGGAATACTGGAACATGTGAATCTCCTTCGGGGCGCTGCCAGTTTCAGCAGCTGCACAGCGCGCGGTCGAGCACGGCGCGCAGTTCGAGCGGATGGTGGACCACGACGTCGGCACCCCAGTGCGCGGGGTTGTCGCTCGGGTGGATGTAGCCATAGCTGACCGCGGCGGTACGGGTGCCGGCGGCACGGCCGGATTCGATGTCGCGCAGGTCGTCACCAACGAAGAGCACGCTGGCCGGGTCCAGGTTCAGCTTGCTGCAGGCGAGCAGCAGCATTTCCGGGTCCGGCTTGCTGTTCTTCACGTGGTCGGGGCAGATCAGCACGGCGGAGCGTCCGGCCAGGCCGAGTTGCTCCATGATGGGTTCGGCGAAGCGCACCGGCTTGTTGGTCACTACGCCCCAGATCAGCTTGGCCTGTTCGATGTCCGCCAGGAGTTCGTCGATGCCGTCGAACGGGCGGGTGAGCACGGCGCAATGCTGCTGGTAGCGTTCCAGGAATTCCAAACGCAGGGGCTCGAACTCCGGCGCTTCCGGGTCCATCTGGAAGGCGCAGGCCACCATGGCGCGGGCGCCACCAGAGATCACGTCGCGAATCGCTTTCTCGTCCCGGGGCGGCAGGCCGCGTTCGGTGAGCATGGCCTGGCAGATGGCAATGAAGTCCGGCGCCGAGTCGAGCAGGGTGCCGTCCATATCGAAAAGTACCGCTTGAAGGCGCATGCCGGTCATTCCTCGCGCAGGGTCTGGATCATGTAGTTGACGTCGACGTCTGCTTCCAGCTTGTAGTGTTTGGTCAGCGGGTTGTAGGTCAGGCCGATGATGTCCTTCACCGAAAGACCGGCGACGCGGCTCCAGGCGCCCAGCTCGGAGGGGCGGATGAACTTCTTGAAGTCGTGGGTGCCGCGCGGCAGAAGGCGCATGACGTACTCGGCGCCGACGATGGCGAAGAGGTAGGCCTTGGGATTGCGATTGATGGTGGAGAAGAACACCTGTCCGCCCGGCTTGACCAGGGTGTAGCAGGCGCGGATTACCGAGGCCGGGTCCGGCACGTGCTCGAGCATTTCCATGCAGGTGACCACGTCGAACTGGCCAGGCATCTCGGCGGCCAGGGCTTCGGCGGTGATGCGGCGGTATTCCACCGGCACGCCGGATTCCAGCTGGTGCAACTGGGCGACTGCCAGCGGTGCTTCACCCATGTCGATGCCAGTCACAGTGGCGCCGCGTTGGGCCATGGATTCACTGAGGATGCCGCCGCCGCAGCCGATATCCAGCACTTTCTTGCCGGCCAGCTTGACGCGTTCGTCAATCCAGTTGACCCGCAGGGGGTTGATGTCGTGCAGGGGTTTGAACTCGCTCTCGCGGTCCCACCAGCGGTGGGCGAGGGCCTCGAACTTGGCGATTTCGACGTGATCGACGTTGGTCATGGGATGTCCTCGAAACAGAATTCAGCGGCCGGCGATGCGTTCGCCCCAGGCGCGGGCAGTGGCGCCCAGGCGCTCTTCGTCCAGGCGCGTCAGGCGGCCGTCGTCCAGCAGTTGCCTGCCGTCGACCCAGAGGTGCCGCACCGAATCGCGCCCGGTGGCATAGATAAGTTGGGAAACCGGGTCGTAGACCGGTTGCTGGGCCAGCCCGGAAAGATCGAAGGCTACGAGGTCCGCAGCCTTGCCCACTTCCAGGGAGCCGGTGTCCTGGTCGATCCCGAGAGCCCGGGCGCCATTCAGGGTGGCCATGCGCAGTGCGCGATGGGCATCCAGAGCGCTGGCCGAACCGGCTACCGCCTTGGCCAGCAGCGCGGCCGTACGGGTCTCGCCGAGCAGGTCCAGGTCGTTGTTGCTGGCCGCGCCATCGGTGCCGACGGCGACGTTCACGCCGGCCTGCCACAGGCGTTCGACCGGGCAGAAGCCGCTGGCCAGCTTGAGGTTGGATTCAGGGCAGTGGATCACGTTGCTGTTGCTCTCCACCAGCAGGACCAGGTCGGCATCGTCCACCTGGGTCATATGCACTGCCTGGAACCGTGGTCCCAGCAGGCCGAGGCGCGACAGGCGGGCCATGGGGCGCTCGCCGCGCTGTTCCAGACTCTGCTGGACCTCGAAGGCGGTTTCCTGGACGTGCATATGAATGCCGGCATCCAGTTCCTCTGCCAGCACGCGAATACTCTCCAGCTTGTCATCGCTGACGCTGTAGGGTGCGTGAGGGCCAAAGGCGACCTTGATGCGCGGGTGGTGCTTGAGGTCGCTGAACAGCTCGATGCCGCGGCGAATGGCCTCGGCGGAGTCGGCGGCGCCGGGAATCGGGAAATCCAGCACCGGAATCGCCAGCTGTGCCTTGATGCCGGCGGTGTGGATGACCGCGCTGGACTGGGCCGGGAAGAAATACATGTCGGAGAAGCAGCTGATGCCGCCCTTGATCTGCTCGGCTACCGCCAATTCGGTGCCGTCGCGGACGAAAGTCTCATCGACCCACTTGGCCTCGGCAGGCCAGATGTGTTCCTGTAGCCAGGTCATCAGCGGCAGATCGTCGGCCAGTCCGCGGAACAGGGTCATTGCTGCGTGGCCGTGAGCGTTGATCAGGCCGGGGGCCAACAGCATGCCCGGCAGTTCACGACGCTCGCGAGCCTCGGCGCGCAGTGCCACGTCCCGAGGGGCGAGCAGGGCGATGCGACCGTCGCGGATGCCTAACGCGTGATCCCGCAGCACCACGCCGGCGGGTTCTACCGGGACGATCCAGGATGGGAGCAGGAGCAGGTCGAGCGGGGCATTGGCACTGGGCATGGAGGCGCATCCTGGGCGCAAATCGAAGTGGCCGCAGTATACCCGAGCCAGAAGACCTCCGGCTCGCTATAATCTGCGGTTTTTCCGCGAGTTACGGGTGGCGAGGTGGTCGATGCGTGAACAACTGTTAGCAGCCGAGAAGGTCAAGGCGATCGACTGGCGTGACGGCGTACTTCATTTGCTCGACCAGCGCGTGCTGCCTGCCGAGGAAGTCTGGCTGTCCTACGATTCCGCCGAAGGCGTGGCTCAGGCGATCCGGCAGATGGTGGTGCGCGGTGCGCCAGCCATCGGCATCAGTGCCGCCTACGGCGTGGTGCTGGGGGCTCGCGCCCGTATCGCCGAAGGAGGTGACTGGCGCGCGGCGCTGGAAGCGGACTTCAAGGTGCTGTCGGAGTCGCGGCCGACGGCGGTCAACCTGTTCTGGGCGCTGAACCGCATGCGCGAGCGCCTGGATCGCGTGCGGGATGGCGAAACCCCGCTGCAGGCGCTGGAGGCTGAGGCCGTTTCCATCCACCTGAGCGATCGCGAAGCCAACCTGACCATGGCCCAGCTGGGCATGGAGCTGATTCGCAAGCATCAGGGCAGCCCGCAGGCGCTGCTGACCCACTGCAATACCGGCGCCCTGGCGACCGGCGGTTTCGGCACCGCCCTCGGGGTGATCCGCGCCGCCCACCTGGATGGCCTGGTGGAGCGCGTCTATGCCGACGAAACGCGTCCCTGGCTGCAAGGTGCACGCCTGACCGCCTGGGAACTGGCCAACGAAGGCGTGCCGGTGAGCCTCAATGCCGACGCCGCTGCGGCCCACCTGATGAAGACCGCAGGAATCACCTGGGTGATCGTCGGGGCCGACCGCATCACTGCCAATGGCGATGTGGCCAACAAGATCGGCACCTATCAGCTGGCGGTCAACGCCATGCACCACGGCGTGCGCTTCATGGTGGTAGCGCCCAGTTCCACCATCGACATGTCCCTGGAAAGCGGTGACGACATTCCGATCGAAGAGCGTGATGGTTCCGAATTGCTGGACCTGGGCGGCCGTCGCGTTGCAGCCGAGGTTCATGCGGTCAATCCGGTGTTCGATGTGACTCCGGCTGACCTCATCGATGCCATCGTGACCGAGAAAGGTGTGGTCGAGCGTCCCGACGCCGCCAAGATGGCCCAGCTGATGTGTCGCAAGCGCCTTCATTGAGGCGCTGGTGCGGCATTTTCACCCTGCCGGTCGGCCGCCCGGCGGGGTAGGTGCAAGGCAGTGACTGTGGTAAGCTCCGGCAGTTATTGCCGCCCCTCTGTTGAGGCGGCCCAATTGCACAGATCCTTGGCTTAACTCGTTGATTTGTCGTGAGTCGCTGCAGCATCTGGCCGCAGTGACGAGCTTCGCGCCGCTCAGGACGAGAGGGGCGGAGTTTCATCAGAAAAAGGAACCAGGCTTCTCATGGGCGAACTGGCCAAAGAAATCCTCCCGGTCAATATCGAAGACGAGCTGAAACAGTCCTACCTCGACTACGCGATGAGCGTGATCGTCGGGCGCGCCTTGCCGGATGCGCGCGACGGCCTGAAGCCAGTGCACCGTCGCGTTCTCTACGCGATGAGCGAGCTGGGCAACGACTGGAACAAACCCTACAAGAAGTCCGCCCGTGTCGTGGGTGACGTGATCGGTAAGTACCACCCGCACGGTGATACCGCGGTCTACGACACCATCGTCCGTATGGCCCAGCCTTTCTCGCTGCGCTACATGCTGGTGGACGGCCAGGGTAACTTCGGTTCGGTGGATGGCGACAACGCCGCGGCCATGCGATACACCGAAGTGCGCATGTCCAAGCTGGCCCACGAGTTGCTGGCCGACCTGGACAAGGAAACCGTGGACTGGGTGCCCAACTACGACGGCACCGAACAGATTCCCGCGGTCATGCCGACCAAGATCCCCAACCTGCTGGTCAACGGTTCCAGCGGTATCGCCGTGGGCATGGCGACCAACATCCCGCCGCACAACCTCAGCGAAGTCATCGACGGCTGCCTGGCGCTGATGGACAACGGCGACCTCACGGTCGACGAGCTGATGCAGTACATCCCCGGTCCGGACTTCCCGACTGCGGGCATCATCAACGGTCGCGCCGGCATCATCGAGGCGTACCGTACCGGTCGTGGCCGCATCTATATACGCGCCCGCGCCGAAATCGAAGACATGGAAAAGGGCGGTGGTCGTCAGCAGATCATCGTCACTGAGCTGCCCTACCAGCTGAACAAGGCGCGTCTGATCGAGAAGATCGCCGAGCTGGTGAAAGAGAAGAAGATCGAAGGCATCACCGAGCTGCGTGATGAGTCCGACAAGGACGGCATGCGCGTCGTGATCGAGCTGCGTCGTGGCGAAGTGGGCGAGGTGGTGCTGAACAACCTCTATTCCCAGACCCAGATGCAGAGCGTCTTCGGTATCAACGTCGTGGCCCTGGTCGATGGCCAGCCGCGCACGCTGAACCTGAAGGACATGCTCGAAGTGTTCATCCGTCACCGCCGCGAAGTGGTGACCCGCCGTACCGTCTACGAGCTGCGCAAAGCCCGTGAACGTGGCCACATCCTCGAAGGCCAGGCGGTCGCCCTGTCGAACATCGACCCGGTGATCGAGCTGATCAAAGCCTCGCCGACTCCGGCCGAGGCCAAGGAACGCCTGATCGCCACCGCCTGGGAATCCAGTGCCGTGGAAGCTATGGTCGAGCGCGCCGGCGCCGATTCCTGCCGTCCGGAAGACCTGGACCCGCAGTACGGCCTGCGCGACGGCAAGTACTACCTGTCCCCGGAACAGGCCCAGGCCATCCTGGAACTGCGCCTGCACCGCCTGACCGGCCTGGAGCACGAGAAGCTGCTGGCCGAGTACCAGGAAATCCTCACCCTGATCGGTGAGCTGATCCGCATCCTCACCAGCCCCGAGCGCCTGATGGAAGTCATCCGCGAGGAGCTGGAAAAGGTGAAGGCGGAGTTCGGCGACGCCCGCCGCACCGAGATCGTCGCGTCCCAGGTGGACCTGACCATCGCCGACCTGATCACCGAAGAAGAGCGCGTCGTCACCATCTCCCACGGCGGCTACGCCAAGTCCCAGCCGCTGGCTGCCTACCAGGCACAGCGTCGTGGCGGCAAGGGCAAGTCGGCTACTGGCGTGAAGGACGAGGATTACGTCGAACACCTGTTGGTCGCCAATAGCCACGCCACGCTCCTGCTGTTCTCCAGCAAGGGCAAGGTCTACTGGCTGCGCACCTTCGAAATCCCGGAAGCATCGCGTACCGCGCGTGGCCGTCCGCTGGTCAACCTGCTGCCGCTGGATGAGGGCGAGCGCATCACCGCCATGCTCCAGATCGACCTGGAAGCCCTGCAGCGCGAGGCGGGTGACGAAGACGACCTCGACGAGGCCGAGGGCGTTGTGCTCGAAGGCGAGGTAGTGGAGCCTGAGGTCGAAGAGATCGAAGGCGATACCCCTGAGCTGGTCGCCGAACCCACCGGTGCCTACATCTTCATGGCCACCGCCTTCGGTACCGTGAAGAAGACTCCGCTGATTCAGTTCAGCAAGCCCCGCTCCAGTGGCCTGATCGCCCTGCGCCTGGACGAAGGTGACACCCTGATCGCTGCCGCCATTACCGACGGCGCCAAGGAAGTCATGCTGTTCTCCAGCGCCGGCAAGGTGATCCGCTTCGCCGAGAGCATGGTGCGCACCATGGGCCGTACCGCACGTGGCGTGCGTGGCATGCGCCTGGGCAAGGAGCAGCAGCTGATTTCCATGCTGATCCCCGAATCCGGCGCGCAGATCCTCACCGCATCGGAGCGTGGCTTCGGCAAGCGCACTGGTCTCGGTAAGTTCCCGCGTCGTGGTCGCGGTGGCCAGGGTGTGATCGCCATGGTCATCAACGAGCGTAACGGCAAGCTGGTCGGCGCCATCCAGGTGCAGGACGGCGAGGAAATCATGCTGATTTCCGACCAGGGCACCCTGGTGCGTACTCGCGTCGACGAAGTCTCCAGCTCCGGCCGTAACACCCAGGGCGTGACCTTGATCAAACTGGCCAAGGACGAAACCCTGGTCGGTCTGGAACGCGTCCAGGAGCCGTCCGGCGGCGACGAGGACGAAGAGCTGGAAGGCGAAGTGCAGATCGACGCCGTAGCCGATGCCGAAGCGAGCGACGTTCAGCAGGACGACGCGCAACCGGCTGGCGACGAGTAATAGTTGTTAGAACCGGGCAGGCCATCGCCGGCCTGTCCATTCGGTAGGTAACAATTTGCGGGGGCACTGGTGCCCCCGCGCTACCCAGTGAGAATGGATGTGAGCAAGCGAGCCTTTAACTTCTGCGCCGGCCCGGCCGCGCTTCCGGAAGCTGTTCTGCAACGCGCCCAGGCGGAACTCCTCGACTGGCAAGGCAAAGGCCTGTCCGTCATGGAAATGAGCCACCGCAGCGACGATTACGTTGCCATTGCCGAGAAGGCCGAGCAGGACCTGCGCGACCTCCTGTCCATTCCCTCGAACTACAAGGTGCTGTTCCTCCAGGGCGGTGCCAGCCAGCAGTTCGCCGAGATTCCGCTGAACCTGCTGCCCGAGAACGGCGTTGCCGACTACGTCGACACCGGCATCTGGTCGAAGAAGAGCATCGAGGAAGCCAGCCGCTTCGGTCGCGTCAACGTTGCCGCCAGCGCCAAGGGCTATGACTACTTCGCCATCCCCGGCCAGAACGAATGGCAGCTGTCGAAAGACGCCGCCTACCTGCACTACGCCTCCAACGAAACCATCGGCGGCCTGCAGTTCGACTGGATTCCGGAAGTCGGTGACGTACCCCTCGTGGTGGACATGTCTTCGGACATCCTCTCCCGCCCCATTGATGTCTCCCGCTTCGGCATGATCTACGCCGGCGCGCAGAAGAACATCGGCCCGAGTGGCCTGGTGGTGGTCATCGTCCGCGAGGACCTGCTCGGTCGCGCCCGCGCCAACTGCCCGACCATGCTCAACTACAAGGTCGCTGCCGATAACGGCTCCATGTACAACACCCCGGCCACCTTCTCCTGGTACCTTTCGGGCCTCGTCTTCGAGTGGCTGAAAGAGCAGGGCGGTGTCGAGGCCATGGAGCAACGCAACAAGGCGAAGAAGGAACTGCTCTACGGCTACATCGACAAGAGCGCCTTCTACACCAACCCGATCGCCGTCAACGCCCGCTCGTGGATGAACGTTCCGTTCCGTCTGGCTGACGAGCGCCTGGACAAGGACTTCCTCACCGGTGCCGACGCCCGTGGCCTGCTCAACCTCAAGGGCCACCGTTCGGTAGGCGGCATGCGTGCGTCCATCTACAACGCCGTTGGCCTCGATGCCGTCGAAGCCCTGGTGGCCTACATGGCGGAGTTCGAGAAGGAGCGCGGCTGATGTCCGAGCAAGAACTCAAGGCGCTGCGCCTGCGCATCGACAGCCTCGACGAGAAGATCCTCGATCTGATCAGCGAGCGCGCTCGCTGCGCCCAGGACGTGGCGCGCGTGAAGATGGCTGCCCTGCCGGAAGGCGAGAAGCCGGTCTTCTACCGTCCCGAGCGCGAGGCCTGGGTCCTCAAGCACATCATGGACCGCAACCAGGGCCCGCTGGACAACGAAGAGATGGCGCGGTTGTTCCGCGAAATCATGTCCTCCTGCCTGGCCCTCGAGCAGCCGCTCAAGGTTGCCTACCTCGGTCCGGAGGGCACCTTCACCCAGGCTGCGGCGCTCAAGCACTTCGGCCACGCGGTGATCAGCTCGCCGATGGCCGCCATCGACGAAGTGTTCCGCGAAGTCGCCGCCGGTGCGGTCAACTTCGGCGTGGTGCCGGTGGAGAACTCCACCGAAGGCGCGGTGAACCACACCCTGGACAGCTTCCTCGAGCACGACATGGTGATCTGCGGTGAGGTCGAGCTGCGCATCCACCACCACCTGCTGGTGGGCGAGAACACCAAGACCGACAACATCACCCGCATCTATTCCCATGCCCAGTCCCTGGCCCAGTGCCGCAAGTGGCTGGACGCCCACTACCCGAATGTCGAGCGCGTGGCGGTGTCCAGCAACGCCGACGCCGCCAAGCGGGTGAAGAGCGAATGGAACTCCGCGGCCATCGCCGGTGACATGGCGGCCAGCCTCTACGGCCTGACCAAGCTCTGCGAGAAGATCGAGGACCGTCCGGACAACTCCACTCGCTTCCTCATCATCGGCAGCCAGGAAGTGCCGCCCACCGGCGACGACAAGACTTCGATCATCGTCTCCATGCGCAACAAGCCGGGCGCCCTGCATGAACTCCTGGTTCCGTTCCACAACAACGGTATCGACCTGACCCGCATCGAGACCCGCCCGTCCCGCAGCGGCAAGTGGACCTACGTGTTCTTCATCGACTTCGTAGGCCACCACCGCGACCCGCTGATCAAGGACGTGCTGGAGAAGATCAACCAGGAAGCCGTTGCCCTGAAGGTGCTGGGTTCCTACCCCAAAGCGGTGCTTTGAATTCGCGACGGGCCGTCGCGCTCCAGCCTGGGTTGGGGCGCGCCACGGCGGCCCCTAGCCCGTAGTTGAGGCTGAATCCATGAGCTGTGACTTCCTCGCCCTTGCCCAACCGGGCGTGCAGAAACTTTCGCCCTACGTACCCGGCAAGCCGGTGGATGAACTGGCCCGCGAGCTGGATCTCGACCCGGCCGGCATCGTCAAGCTGGCCAGTAACGAGAACCCCCTCGGCCCGAGCCCCAAGGCCCTCGAAGCGATCCGCAACGAGCTTGCCGAACTGACCCGCTACCCGGATGGCAATGGCTTCGAGCTCAAACGCCGCCTGGCCGAGCGCTGTGGCGTGACCCCGGCGCAGGTCACCCTGGGCAACGGTTCCAACGACATTCTCGACCTGGTCGCCCGTGCCTACCTGGCGCCGGGCCTGAATGCCGTGTTCAGCGAGCACGCCTTCGCCGTGTACCCCATTGCGACCCAGGCCGTGGGCGCTGCCGGCAAGGTGGTTCCGGCCAAAGACTTCGGCCATGACCTGCCGGCCATGCTGGCGGCCATCGACGCGAACACCCGCGTCGTGTTCATCGCCAACCCGAACAACCCCACCGGCACCTGGTTCGGTCCGGCCGCGCTGGAAGACTTCCTCGCCAAGGTCCCGGAAAACGTCCTGGTGGTGCTGGACGAGGCCTACATCGAGTACGCCGAAGGCGAAGAACTGCCCGACGGCCTTAACTATCTGGCCCGTTATCCGAACCTGCTCGTGTCGCGCACCTTCTCCAAGGCCTACGGCCTGGCTTCGCTGCGCGTGGGCTACGGCCTGTCCAGCGCCCAGGTGGCCGACGTGCTGAACCGCGTACGCCAGCCGTTCAACGTCAACAGTCTGGCCCTGGCCGCGGCCTGCGCCGCCCTTGACGACGCCGAGTACCTGGCCGAAAGCCGCCGCGTCAACGATGCCGGCATGATCCAGCTGGAAGAGGGCTTCCGCGCCCTGGGCCTGAGCTGGATTCCCTCCAAGGGCAACTTCATCGCCGTCGACTTCGGCCGTGACGCCGCCCCGATCAACCAGGGCCTGTTGCGTGAAGGCGTGATCCTGCGCCCGGTGGCCGGTTACGGCATGCCCACATTCCTGCGCGTTTCCATCGGCCTGCCGGCCGAGAACACCCGCTGCCTGGACGCACTGGCCAAGGTGCTTGGCCGTGGCTGATGTCATGACCCTGCAACAGGGCGCCCCTATCTTCGGGCGCCTGGTGGTGATCGGCCTCGGCCTGATTGGCGGCTCCTTCTCCAAGGGGCTGCGCGAGAAAGGCCTGTTCGCCGAAGTGGTAGGGGTGGACAAGGATCACGAGTCCTGCCGCATCGCCGTCGAAACCGGCGTGGTCGACCGCTGCGAGAGTGACCTCGCTGCGGCCTGCCGCGGTGCCGATGTGATCCAGCTGGCCGTACCCATCCTCGCCATGGAAAAGCTCCTCGCCGAACTGGCTCGACTGGACCTGGGCAATGCCATCCTCACCGATGTCGGCAGCGCCAAGGGCAATGTGGTGCGCGCGGCGCGCAAGGTCTTCGACGGCATGCCGGCGCGCTTCGTGCCGGGTCATCCCATCGCCGGCTCGGAGAAGAGCGGGGTGGAAGCTGCCAATGCCAGCCTGTTCCGCCGCCACAAGGTCATCCTCACCCCGGTGGAAAACACCGATCCGTCGGCCCTGCAGCGCATCGATCAGCTCTGGCGCGCTTTGGGAGCGGACGTTGAACACATGGAGGTCGAGCATCACGATGAGGTGCTCGCCGCGACCAGTCACCTGCCGCACCTGCTGGCATTCGGGCTGGTCGACTCGCTGGCCAAGCGCAGCGAGAATCTGGAAATCTTCCGTTATGCCGCTGGTGGATTCCGCGACTTCACGCGGATCGCCGGTAGCGACCCGGTGATGTGGCACGACATCTTCCTCGCCAACCGCGAGGCCGTACTGCGCATCCTGGACGCATTTCGCGATGATCTCGACGCCTTGCGCGGCGCGGTCGACGCAGGGGACGGGCATGAACTGCTGGGCGTGTTCACGCGCGCCCGCTTCGCCCGCGAGCATTTCAGCAAAATCCTGGCCCGCAGGGCCTATGTGGACGCCATGCACAATAACGATCTGATTTACCTGGCGCAGCCGGGTGGCAAACTCGCCGGCCGTGTTCGCGTACCGGGCGACAAGTCCATTTCCCACCGTTCCATCATGCTCGGCTCCCTGGCCGAAGGCACCACCGAGGTCGAAGGCTTCCTCGAGGGCGAAGACGCCCTGGCGACCCTGCAGGCCTTCCGCGACATGGGCGTGGTCATCGAGGGGCCGCACCACGGCCGCGTGACCATCCACGGCGTTGGCCTGCACGGCCTGAAGCCGCCGCCCGGCCCGCTGTACCTCGGCAACTCCGGTACCTCCATGCGCCTGCTCAGCGGCCTGCTGGCGGCCCAGCCGTTCGACACCACGCTGACCGGCGACACCTCGCTGTCCAAGCGCCCGATGAATCGCGTGGCCAAGCCGCTGCGTGAAATGGGCGCGGTGATCGAGACCGGTGAAGAAGGTCGTCCGCCGCTGACCATCCGTGGCGGCCAGCGCCTCTCCGGCATGAACTACGAAATGCCCATGGCCAGCGCCCAGGTGAAATCCTGCCTGCTGCTCGCCGGCCTCTATGCCGCCGGTGAAACCGCCGTGACCGAGCCGGCACCGACCCGCGACCACACCGAGCGCATGCTGCAAGGCTTTGGCTACCCGGTGAAGGTGGACGGCAATACCGCCACCGTCGAAAGCGGCCACAAACTCAGTGCTTCGCGCATCGAAGTGCCTGCCGACATCTCCTCCGCCGCCTTCTTCCTGGTGGCTGCGAGCATCGCCGAAGGGTCCGAATTGGTGCTGGAACACGTCGGCATCAACCCGACCCGTACTGGCGTCATCGACATCCTCAAGCTGATGGGCGGCGACATCACCCTGGAGAACCAGCGTGAAGTGGGCGGTGAGCCGGTTGCCGACCTCCGCGTGCGTGCGGCCAAGCTGAAGGGCATCGACATCCCCGAAGACCTGGTACCGCTGGCCATCGACGAGTTCCCGGTCCTCTTCGTCGCTGCCGCCTGTGCCGAAGGTCGCACCGTGCTGCGTGGCGCGGAAGAACTGCGCGTGAAGGAATCCGACCGCATCCAGGTCATGGCCGACGGTCTGCTGGCCCTGGGTGTGAAGGCCGAGCCGACTCCGGACGGCATCATCATCGAAGGCGGTCCCATCGGCGGCGGCGAAGTCTGGAGCCACGGCGACCACCGTATCGCCATGTCCTTCAGCGTGGCTTCGCTGCGTGCCAGTGCGCCGATCCGCATCCATGACTGCGCCAACGTCGCCACTTCGTTCCCGAACTTCCTCGGCCTCGCGGCCCAGTCCGGCATTCGCGTAGCGGAAGAGGGCAAGGCATGAGCGCCAACGTGCCCGTGATCGCCATCGACGGACCCAGCGGCTCCGGCAAGGGCACCGTCGCCGGCCTGCTGGCCAAGCGCCTGGGTTGGCGCCTGCTCGACTCCGGCGCGCTGTACCGCCTGCTGGCCTTCGCCGCGCGCAATCACGGCGTCGACCTGACCAACGAGGAATCCCTCAAGGTCCTGGCCGCTCACCTGGACGTGCAGTTCAACGCCAAGACCGGCGGTGGCCAGAGCATCGTGCTGGAAGGTGAAGATGTCACCGACGTGATCCGCTCCGAGCAGGTCGGCGCCGGTGCCTCCCAGGTCGCCGCTCTGCCTGCCGTGCGCGAAGCCCTGCTGCAACGCCAGCGCGCCTTCCTCGAGGCCCCTGGCCTGGTGGCCGACGGCCGCGACATGGGCACCGTGGTGTTCCCGCAGGCGCAGCTGAAGATCTTCCTCACCGCCAGCGCCGAAGAGCGCGCCCGTCGTCGCTACCTGCAGCTCAAGGGCAAGGGCATGGAGGCCGATCAGGTCGCCCTGCTGACGGAAATCCAGGAGCGCGACGAGCGTGACAGCCAGCGCTCGGTTGCTCCGCTGAAGCCGGCCGAAGATGCGATCATCCTCGACTCCACCAGCCTCAGCATCGACGAAGTCCAGAGCAAGATTCTCGAAGCCTTCGCCGCCCTCGGCCTGGACGACTGAGTCCCGGCCGCAACAGAAAAGCCGCAGTCAATGACTGCGGCTTTTTTGTTGGCGCGGAAAGAAGCGACCTCAGGTGTGGCGAATGTCCCGGTCCTTGGTCTCGGGCAAGAACAGCGTGCCGAGAATGGCTGTCATCACCGCGATGACGATGGGGTACCAGAGCCCGTAGTAGATATCACCCGTGGCCGCCACCATGGCGAACGACACCGTGGGCAGGAAGCCGCCGAACCAGCCGTTGCCGATGTGGTAGGGCAGCGACATCGAGGTGTAGCGGATGCGCGCCGGGAACAGCTCGACCAGCCAGGCCGCGATCGGGCCGTACACCATGGTCACGTAGATCACCAGGATGGTCAGGAGCAGCAGCACCATCAGGTAGTTGGTTTTCGCCGGGTCGGCCTTTTCCGGATAGCCCGCGTCCTTCAGCGCAGCGCCCAGGGTGGCGGTGAACGCGTCGTTCTGGGCCTTGAAGTCAGCAGCCGGCATGCCGGTGCCTTCGAAGCTCGGCAGCACCTTGTCACCAATGCGGACCTGGGCAAGCGCGCCCGGCTCGGCTTTCTCGTTCTTGTAGGGAATGGCCTTCTTCGCCAGCAGGCTCTTGGCTATGTCGCAGGAGCTGGTGAATTTGGCCTTGCCCACCGGGTCGAACTGGAACGAGCACTGGTCGGGATCGGCGACCACGGTGACCGGGTTCTTCTCCTGCGCAGCGAACACGTCAGGGTTACCGTACTGGGTAAGCGCGTGGAAGATCGGGAAATAGGTCAGCGCCGCGATGATGCAGCCGGCCATGATGATCTTCTTGCGGCCGATGCGATCCGACAGGCTGCCGAACACGATGAAGAACGGCGTACCGATCAGCAGCGAGCCGGCGATCAGCAGGTTCGCTGTCTGCGGATCGATCTTGAGCATCTGCAGCAGGAAGAACAGCGCATAGAACTGCCCCGTGTACCAGACCACGGCCTGGCCGGCGGTGCCGCCAAGCAGCGACATGATCACCACCTTCAGGTTGTCCCAGCGGGCGAAGGACTCGGTCAGCGGCGCTTTGCACGCCTTGCCTTCGGCCTTCATCTTCACGAACACCGGCGACTCGCTGAGCTGCATGCGGATGTACACCGAGATGATCAGCAGCAGGATCGACAGCAGGAACGGAATCCGCCAGCCCCAGGCCTCGAAGGCTTCGGTGCCGAGGAACTTGCGGCAGGCGAGGATCACCAGCAGCGACAGGAACAGGCCGAGGGTTGCGGTGGTCTGGATCCAGGACGTGAAGAAACCACGCTTGCCCTGTGGCGCGTGCTCCGCCACATAGGTCGCCGCGCCGCCATATTCGCCACCCAGCGCCAGGCCTTGCAGCAGACGCAGGGTGATCAGGATGATCGGCGCCGCCACACCGATGGTGGCATAGCCGGGCAGGATGCCCACCACTGCGGTGGAGATACCCATGATCACGATGGTGATGAGGAAGGTGTACTTGCGCCCGATCATGTCGCCCAGCCGGCCGAATACGATGGCGCCGAAGGGACGCACCGCGAAGCCCGCAGCGAAGGCGAGCAGGGCGAAGATGAAGGCCGTGGTTTCGTTGACGCCCGCGAAGAAGTGCTTTGCGATGATCGCGGCGAGCGAACCGTAGAGGTAGAAGTCGTACCACTCGAATACGGTACCCAGGGACGAGGCGAAGATGACCTTGCGCTCCTCCTTGGTTATCCCGCGGTGGGGCGTATTGCCCGTGGATGTTTCGTCTATTGTCGCCATGAGTCTTCTCCGTCTTGTTCTTTTTGTTGGCCGGAGTATCCAGAACCGCTGCCGCACTCAGGCCGTAGGGCTGATGCCATCGGATTACGGATTACGCAAAGCGTGAAAACAGACAGACAACCTCGCAGAACATGCAAGGTTCTTGAGAAGAATAATCACCCTCTCGCAGATATCCACTCGCCGCCCCTATTGAGTTCGGGTACGAGAACCGGCGCATTGCCACCAGCCCTGCACACTTCCAGCCGACATCCCGAACGGTGCTGGCGCAGGGCTCAATGCAGATGACCGCAAAGCGCCGCGTGGTGTTCCCAGTTTTTTTGCGGAGCACGATGCGCCCCACTGGTCCAATCCTGTGGGGGCGAATTCATTCGCTAGAGGCAACGCAGTTGCCCCACGGAAAAGTCGAGCCTGCGAATTCCCGAACCGCATGGGTTTCGTGGCCTCAACCCATCCTACGAAAGGCGCCTCCAGCCGGGTTCGATGCATATTTGAAAATCCATATATTTGAAATTCCATATATGCGATCCTTCGGGCACGCAATCTGGTGAGCGCCGTGACCGACCATCTGACCCCGACCGCCGTTTTCAAATGCCTGGCCGACGAAACCCGTGTTCGCCTGATGCTGCTTATCACCCGCGAGGAGGAGTTGTGCGTCTGCGAGCTCACCTGCGCCCTGGATGAGAGCCAGCCGAAGATTTCCCGGCACCTGGCGCAACTGCGCACCTGCGGCTTGTTGGCGGATCGCCGCCAGGGGCAATGGGTGTACTACCGCCTGCATCCCAACCTCCCCGATTGGGTACATGCGGTGCTGAGAACGGCGCTGGAGGCCAACACGCATTGGCTGAGTCCCGATTCGAAGCGGCTGGATGGCATGGGCGGCCGTCCCGAGCGCGCCGCCGCCTGCTGCTGAGCGCACGCCAGAGTCCCCGTTCCATTTCATCCTGACAGTCTTACGAGAACACCAGCATGAGCATCAAAGTCGGTATCAACGGTTTCGGTCGTATCGGTCGCCTGGCGCTGCGCGCTGCATGGGACTGGCCCGAGCTGGAGTTCGTCCATATCAACGACCCGGCCGGCGACGCCGCCACCCAAGCCCACCTGCTGAACTTCGATTCGGTGCACGGGCGCTGGCAGCACGAAGCAGGCAGTGATGGCGATTGCGTGGTGATCGGCGGCAAGCGCATCCAGGTCACCGCCAACAAGGCCATCGCCGACACCGACTGGAGCGGCTGCGACCTGGTGATCGAGGCCAGCGGCAAGATGAAAACGGTCGCTGTGCTCCAGACATACCTGGACCAGGGCGTGAATCGCGTGGTCGTCTGCGCGCCGGTCAAGGAAAAGGGCGCGCTGAACGTCGTCATGGGCGTCAATCAGCACCTGTTCGACCCGGCGCAGCACCGCATCGTTACCGCCGCGTCCTGCACCACCAACTGCCTCGCCCCGGTGGTCAAGGTGATCCACGAAAACCTCGGCATTCGCCACGGTTCGATCACCACCATCCACGACCTGACCAATACGCAGAGCATCCTCGATACACCTCATAAGGACCTTCGCCGCGCTCGCGCCTCGGGCATGAGCCTGATTCCCACCACTACAGGTTCGGCGACCGCCATTGCCGAGATATTCCCCGAGCTGCGCGGCAAGCTGAATGGCCACGCGGTGCGCGTACCGCTGGCCAATGCTTCGCTGACCGACTGCGTGTTCGAGGTGGAGCGCGCGACCACGGTGGAAGAGGTCAATGCCCTGCTCAAGGCGGCAGCCGACGGCCCGCTGAAGAACATCCTGGGCTATGAAGAACGGCCGCTGGTGTCCATCGACTACCGCACCGACCCGCGCTCCTCGATCATCGATGCGCTGTCGACCCTGGTGGTCAACGGCACCCAGGTGAAGCTCTACGCCTGGTACGACAACGAGTGGGGCTATGCCAATCGTGCGGTGGAGCTGGCCCGTCTGGTCGGCACGGCGGAGTAACCAGGGATCATGCAGGCGTTGTCAGCCCTGCCCACGGAAGTGCGCCAGTACCTGTTGGTCACCGGCAATTACTGGGCCTTCACCCTCACTGACGGCGCGCTGCGCATGTCGGTGGTGCTGCACTTCCACACCCTGGGCTATACGCCGCTGCAGATCGCCGCTCTGTTCTTGTTCTACGAAATCTTCGGCGTCATCACCAACCTGGTGGGCGGCTACCTCGGCGCCCGACTGGGGCTGAACCGAACCATGAACATCGGCCTCGGCCTGCAAGTGCTGGCCTTGCTGATGCTGACGGTGCCGGCCGCCTGGCTGGCCGTGCCTTGGGTGATGGGCGCCCAGGCCTTGTCCGGTATCGCCAAGGACCTGAACAAGATGAGCGCCAAGAGCTCGATCAAGCTCCTGGTACCGGACAGCCAGCAGGGCACGCTGTACCGCTGGGTGGCCGTCCTCACCGGCTCGAAGAATGCGCTCAAGGGCGTCGGCTTCTTCCTCGGCGGCGCGTTGCTCGCCTTGCTTGGTTTCACCGGGGCCGTGCTGGTGATGGCGGCGGTGCTGGCGCTGATCTGGCTGGTTAGCCTGATGCTGCTGAAGAAGGATCTGGGCAAAGCCAAGGCTAAACCGAAGTTCCGCGACATCCTCTCCAAGAGCCGGGCGATCAACATCCTCTCGGCGGCGCGGCTGTTTCTCTTTGGCGCTCGCGACGTCTGGTTCGTGGTGGCGCTGCCGGTGTACCTGAGCACCGTATTCGGTTGGGATTTCTGGCTGGTCGGCGGCTTCCTTGCTGCCTGGATCGTCGGTTACGGCATCGTGCAGTCCTTCGCCCCGCACATCACCGGCAAGCAGAGCGGGCATGTGCCGGATGGCCGCGTCGCCTTCACCTGGGCCCTGGCCTTGGCCGGGCTTCCCGCGCTGATCGCCCTGGGGCTCACCTCGGGCGTGCCGGCACAGGCGGTATTGCTCGGCGGATTGATGCTGTTCGGCGTGCTGTTCGCGGTGAATTCGTCGCTGCACAGCTACCTGATCGTCAGCTATGCCAAGGAAGATGGGGTTTCCCTGGACGTAGGCTTCTACTACATGTCCAACGCCCTGGGCCGGCTGCTTGGCACGTTGCTCTCTGGCTGGGTGTTCCAGCAATACGGACTTGAGGCCTGCCTCTGGGTTTCCAGTGGATTCGTGCTGCTGGCGGCGCTGATTTCCATCGCGCTGCCACGGCACCAGACGGCAGCCGCATGAGGCTGCCGTCTAGCACGCTCAAAATCAGAACGGGCCCGTATGGACCCGTTCGTGTGTGTCGCGATTAAACCGACGCAGCCACTTTCGCATTCAGCGTCATTCCCGGTTCCGCATCGATCGCCTCCATGTCGAGGTGCGCCGTCTCCTTCAGCAGGAATGAACACACCGCCACCAGCGTCAGTGCAGCCGCGCCATAGGCGGCCACGCCGAACGGGCTGCCCGTCGTAATCAGGATCGCCGTCGCCAGGCTGGACGCTGTGCCGCCGCCGAAGGCCGCGCCGATCTGGTAGGCGGCGGACATGCCGGAGTAGCGCATGGAGCGGGGGAACTGTTCGGCGAGGAAGGCCGGGATCGGACCCTGGGTGGCGCCCATCAGCGCGCCCACGACCACATAGGCGGCGCAGGCCACCGCCAGGCTGTGACGGCCTACCAGGGCGAAGAAGACGAAGAAGGCGGCGGCCATCAGCACCGACCCCAGGATCATCACCTTGCGCCGGCCCATGCGGTCGGAGAGGGCAGCGAACAGCGGGGCGCTGATGACGATGGCGATGGACAGGGACACGTCGAAGAGCAGGGCTTCAGTACTGCCGTAGCCCACCTCGGTGGCGTAGGCGAGGAAGAAGGTGCTGCCGATGTAGGCGATGGTCACGTAGCCGAAGGCGATGCCGATGCACAGCAGCATCTCGCGGGGGCGCGAACGCAGGGCGGCCACCAGGGGCAGGCGGGCGTTCTCGCTGCGTTGCAGGGGCTTGCTGGCAGGGTTGGACAGGCGCGCATACAGGCCGATCAGAACCAGCACGCCGCCGAGCCAGAAGGGGATGCGCCAGGCGAAGTCGGCGAGGTTGTCGTCGTAGACGGCGCTGACGATGGCGAACACCGCCGAGCCGAGGATGCCGCCAATACCGATGCCCATGCTGGTGAAACTGCCCCACAGGCCACGTTTGCCCGGCGGTGCGGATTCGATGCCGAACAGCGCCGCGCCACCCCATTCCCCGCCCGCAGCAAAGCCCTGCACCAGGCGCAACAGCACCAGCAGGATGGGCGCGGCGGCGCCGATATTCTCGTGACTGGGCAGGCAGCCAATGGCCAGGGTCGAGAAGCCCATCAGCAGCAGGGTGATCACCAGCGCCTTCTGCCGCCCAGCTTTGTCGCCCAGGTGGCCGAAGACCATGCCGCCCAGGGGGCGGGCGAAGAAGCCGGCACCGAAAGCGCCGAACGCCACCAGGGTGGCGGTGAGGCGGTCGAGATCAGGGAAGAACACCTGGGGGAAGACCAGGGCGGCGGCGACGCCGTAGATGACGAAGTCGTAGAACTCCAGGGCGGTGCCCATACCGGATACGAAGAAGGTCCGAAGCGCCGATTGCGATCCCGTTGCCGGGGAGGGTTGTTTGGCCATGTGCCTTTGCTCGTCTTGTCGTTGTTGGAGGGAGCTGGCGGCGGCCGGTGGCGCCGGCCGCCGATCAGGGTCAGAAGCGCACGCTGCCCGAACGGGCGAGCGCTACCGGGTTGCCGGCGGCGTACTCCAGTTCGCACTGTTCGGTGTCGATGCCGATGGTGAGCAGGGTTTCCCAGCGTTCTTTCGGCGGCAGGCTGAGGTCCGGGTGGAAGCAGATCGGCGCCTGCTCGCCGGGCTCTCCGCACATGGCGCTGGCGCGGGAAGCCAGGGTCGCGCCGGTCATCTGGGGCCTTTGGGCATTCACGTGGTCCAGGCGGGCATAAGTGGTGGAGACGTCGAGGGTCCGCTCGCCGGGGACCAGTTCGGGCGCGAGGAAGTGGTTGGTGTGGGTGACCCAGCCATCCTCGTTGGGGAGCACCACGGCGGTCGCTTCGCGGGACATTTCGATGCTGGCGGCGCGGGGTGCGGTGTCCGTGCGGGAGAACACCGTCAGCACGGTGGACGCACTGACCCGTGCGGAACGGGCGAGGGCAATCGCCTCGTCGACGCTGCGGGCTTCTTCCAGCACGCGACGGGCGATGGCGTGCACCGGTACGCCGGCACTGTCGTTGTCGCTGCCGTGGTGGAGGATGTTGAAGTGCATGCCCAGGCCGGCGCTGTTGACGCCGATCTTGCCGAGCATGCCGAACTCGGTGAACAGCTTGACCGAGAGGCCGGCGTTGCTGGTCAACTGCAGCATCAGGCCATCAGGGACCAGCGAGTCGTGCCAGTCCCAGGTCTGGATGGTGCGCGGGGCCTTGGCGCCGCGCGGGGCGTATACGGCGGTGGAGCATTCGCCTTCGGGCGGCGTCGGCATCACCGCGAGGATTTCCGTGCGGGCGTTCAGGGCCGCCAGTTGCCAGAGCGGCAGCCCGGCGCCTTCGGCGGTGGCGACTATTTCCTGGGCCAGGTTCGGGCTCCAGGCTTCCAGGGCGGCGAGGCTGGCTTCACCGAGGCTGCGTACCCGAGCCGGGTCGACATCCACCTGGGAGAAGAAATCGAGGTAGAGCGATACCGTGTGCCGGATCTGCTCCGCCCACCGTTCACCGATCTGCCGGCCACGGATCTGCGGGTTCTGGGTGTCGGTGACGAAGGTATGGACTTTCACTGCGTATTACCTGTTCAGCGTTGAATTGCGGGCGTGATGCAGCCCGGAACCTCTGGTCGAGGTCCCGGGACTGGAGAAACGGAAGTCAGCGATTGCGGGTGTAAACGTCGCGGCCGGCGAACCAGGTCTTCAGCACTTGGGTGTCGCGCAGGGCTTCGGGCTCGACCTGGAACACGTCACGGTCCAGCAGGATCAGGTCGGCCTGCTTGCCGGGCGCCAGCGAGCCGATGCGGTCGTCGAGGCGAATGGCCCGCGCGGCGTTCAGCGTGTAGGCCTGGAACATCGTCTCGCGGTCGATTTCCTCGGCGGCGTTGAGCACGCCTTTCGGGCCCTGGCGGCTGACGGCCTGATAGATGGCCTTCCACGGCTCGGGCGTGGTGATCGGCCAGTCGCTGGCACCGGCGATGGTGGCGCCGTTCTTCAGCAGCGAGCGCGCCGGGTACTGGTACTGGAAGGCCATGGCGCTGACATAGGGCTGCACCAGGTCGACGCTGAGCTCGTCGGCGGTTGCCCAGTAGAGCTGCATGGAGGCGATCACATCCAGCGGCTTGAAGCGGGCGAATTCCTTCGGGTTGACCATCTGCAGGTGGGTGATGGAGTGGGGAATGCCACTGCTGCGAGCCTTGCGGGCCTGCTCGATGCCATTGAGGGACTCGCGCACCGCGCGGTCGCCAATGGCATGCACGTGCACCAGCCAGCCACGGGCGTCTGCCGCGTCCACCAGCTCACCGAAATGTGCCGGGTCGATCAGCAGCTCGCCGCTCTTGCTGGAGTTCTTGTAGGGCTCCAGCATCGCCGCGCTTTGCGCCGGGTGCTCCGCCACGCCGTCGGCGAACACCTTGATGCCCGGCAGGCTGAGGTTCGGGACCCCGGCGAACTGCTGGCGCACCTTGTCCAGTTCATCCAGGTCCTTGGCGGTGGCCTTGGAGTCCGCCATCAACAGAGCGGCGACATGGGCGCTGAGCTCGCCAGATTCGGCCATGGCCTTGTAGATGGGCAGCACGCCCACCGAGCTGTTGTCGATCGGGCCACCGGGAATCTCGTTGGCCAGCGGGTCCATCCAGGCGGTGATCCCCAGGCTGTTGTAGTAGTGCAGCGCGTCGCGGGCGCCGCCTAGCAGATCGTCCCGGGAAGGCAGCGGGATCAGTTCCTGGGCGGCGTAGAGGCCTGCGTCGACGAGAAAACCATTGGGCTGGCCGTCTGCGCGGTGGCCGATGGTGGCGAGCTCTTCACCCTTGAGGCCTTTCACCTTGGCGGCATCGATGCCGGCGCGCTTGAGCATGGCCTGGTTGGCCCAGCCGGTGTGGTAGTCCCAACCGGCGAAGAGGATCGGCGTGTTCGCCCACTCGCCGTTGTCGAACCGCTGCGCGAAGGCGTCGAGCTGATCCCAGTAGCTGGTGGGCACGCCGCCAACCACCAGGAATTCGCCGCGCTTCGCCTTGCCGTCTTCCCGCCACTGGCGCAGGCGCTGTTCCAGTTCAGCCAGGGGAATTTCCTCGCCATTGAGGTTGGCCTGACGCAGTTGCAGCCCGCCCTTGATCACGTGGGCGTGGGAGTCGATGAAGCCCGGCATCAGCACCTTGCCGCCGAGGTCCAGCACTTGTGTATCGGCCTGTCTGAGCGGCAGCACCTCGGCATCGGAGCCCACGGCGACGATCTTGCCGTTCTCGATGGCGACGGCCTGTTGCAACGCCTGGCCAGGCTCGGCGGTGTAGACCTTGCCGTTGTGCAGGATGAGATCGGCGGCTGCCATAGTTTCCATGGAAGAAAAGGCGAGGGCGATGGACATCGCCAAGGGTGCAATCGGCTTCATTGAGGGGTGGCCTTGATTCTTGTTGGTCTGTGGGCAAAGACTAACCAGTCGGCCAGCCCGGAATAACGCCAGGCTCGGCATAACTTCTTTTCTGAAGTGGAAATAAAATGGATCGATTGACCGCGCTGGGGATGTTCGTGGCCGCTGCCGAGCATGGCAATTTCAGCCGTGCGGCGGAGCACCTGGGCACCACGCCATCCTCGCTGACCAAGGCCATTGCGCAGCTGGAAGAAGGGCTGGGCGCCAAGCTGTTCGAGCGCACCACTCGTCGGATGTCCCTGACCGAAGCCGGGCACATCTACCTGGAAGGTGCCCGCCAGGCGCTGATGCAACTGCAATTGGCCGGCGAAGGTGTCGAGCAGTTGCAGCACGAGCTGCGCGGCAGCCTGCGCATCACCGCGCCGCCGTCATTCGCCCCGGCCTTCCTCAACTCTGTCTGCTGCCGATTCCTTCGCGAACATCCCCACGTTCACCTTGACGTGGACCTGTCCGACGAGTACGTCGACCTGGTGGACGGCGGCTACGACCTGGCCCTGCGCGACGGGCCCACCGACCTGCCCGGCGTGATCGCTCAGCCGCTGGTGGAAAACCGCATCACCCTTTGCGCCAGCCCCGCCTACCTGTCCCGCAGGGGAGGCGACGTGAACCTCGACAACTACTTCCAGCACGACTGGCTGATCCTTCGTCACCCGCTGCTCAATCGGCATTTCTGGTGGGTGACCAGGGGGGAGCAACGCATCCGCCTCAACCAGCCGACGCCAAGAGTGTCGAGCGACAACTACGACTTCCTGCTGGCCTGCCTGCTGGACGGCCAGGGCCTGCAGTTCATTCCGCAATGGAGCGCTGAACCCTATCTCGCCCGGGGCGAACTGGTGGAGGTGATGCCCGAGTACTGGCGCGAGCCCAGCGGCTTTGGCCCGCAGGTTTACGTGCTCTACCTGACCCACAGGCGCAACACGCGCAAGGTGAAGGTGTTCATCGAGTACCTGAAGGCGCATTGGCAGACTGCAACGCGGTGAGGTAACCGCCTCAGGTCTCGGCCTGCTGGCGGAACCAGTCCAGCACGGCGGCGCACGCCTTGTGCGTCGAGGCCGAAGGCTGCAGGCGCAGCACGTAGGCTCCGCCGGTCCTCAGCGGTTCGCCGAAGGGAATCACCAGTGCCCCGCGTTCGAGGGATTCCCTGGCCAGGGTCAGGTCGGTCATGGCAATGCCCAGGCCACGGGCCGCGGCATCGATGGCCAGTTCGTCGAGGTTGAAGGAAATGTGCCGGTAGTCCTCCAGTCGCCCTCCGCCATGCTGTTCCAGCCAGTACTCCCAGGCTTCCTTGCGTTCGGAGCGGTGCAGGAGCGCGAAAGCCCCCAGGTCGCCCGTAGCGCGAAGCGGTAGTTCACTTTCCAGCAGGCCGGGTGCGCAGACGGGTATCAGTCGCTCGTCGAACAGCGTCAGGCAGACAGGGTCTGTCGAGGGCTGATCGTGATAGGCGATATAGGCATCGCAGTCGCTGGTCGCCTCCACCTCTTCGGTAGCGACGGTTTCGATGGCGATCGAAACCCCCGGGTGAAGCCGATAGAAATCACTCAGTCGTGGCAGCAACCAACGCACCGCCAGGGACACGTGAAGCCGGATGCGGAACGGTCGGTCGCGGGGCGACAGGCGATCTTCCAGGGCGCGCAATTGCGCCAGGGTGGCCTGGGCGAATTGCAGCACCTGCTCACCTTCGGCGGTGAGCCGGACATTGCGGCTATTGCGCTCGAACAGCGCCATGCCGAAATGGCTTTCCAACTGTTGAATCTGTCGGCTCACCGCGCTCTGGGTCAGGCAGAGCACGTCCGCCGCCTGGGTGAAGCTGGATGAACCCGCCACCATCGTGAAGGACTGCAGGGCCTGGAAAGACGGCGGATGTCGGAATTTATCCATGCGTTTTGAGAATTGATCGATGAATTAATAGCGTTGGTTATACCACGGCCTGCTCAGTAAATTCTGGCCATAGCGCGGTGCGGCGCAAGTCGAATGATGCGGTTTGGTCATTTATCGCTGCACAGCGGTTATCCGCAGTGTCTGGGCGTCTGGTCGTGGAAGAGGTGCGTCATGAACAACGAATGTGGCTGGCTGAGCCTGGCGGGAATGTCTCCGCCACGTGGGCCGTTGAAGGGGCTGGAGAAGGCCGACTGGCTGGTGATCGGTGCCGGCATTACCGGCTTGTGCGCTGCGCATTCCCTGGCTGAACTCCACCCCGATGCGCGGATCGTGATCGTCGACCGCCAGCGGTCCGCCCAGGGCGCATCGGCGCGCAACTCCGGGTTCGTGGTTGCCCATGAGCAGCCGGGATTGTCCGAGCTGATCGGAGAGAAGGGCTTTGCCGGTTACCTCGACGACAGCCTGATCGCCCGCGAGGCCAACGGCGAAGTGCGCCAGCGCATCGCCCGTCACGGGATCGAGTGCGAGTTCAGCGACTCGGGCTATTACTTCGCGGTGAGCGACCCGCGCAAGCTGGAGCGCATCGATGAACGCCTGGAAACCCTGAAAGCCGTTGGCGCGTCGGTGCAGCGTCTGGAAGGCGAGGACCTGGCACGCAAGCTTGGCACCCGCCATTACCAGGCCGGAATCTGGTGTGGAAACGGCAATGCCCTGATGCAGCCGGCCAAGTACGTGAAGGGCCTGCTGGATGCACTGCCTGCCAACGTCACGCTCTATGAAGAGGCGGCTGTCACGGGACTGGAGCGTCTGGCCAACGGCAATCTGCGCGCCGTGGGCCCCGAGGGCGCGGTGGAAGCGCCACGGGTCCTGGCGTGCCTGAACGCCTTCACCTCGCGTATCGGCATCCGCGACAGCGGCACCTTCGCCATGGAACTCAGCGCCAGCCTGACCCGACCGCTGACAGACGCGGAGTACGAGGCGCTGGGCCCTGTGGAGCCCTGGGGCGTGCTGTCTACCCGCCCCCTGGGCGCCACTGTGCGCTTGACGGCGGACCGCCGCATCCTGATGCGCAACACCGCCGAATATCGCCGTCACGACCTCAGTGACCGGCAGCTCATGACGCGCCGTCAGCGGCACCTCGAAGGTCTCCAGCGGCGCTTCCCCTGGCTGCTCGAATCGGACATCCAGTACAGCTGGACCGGGCACCTGAGCGCTTCGCGCAGTGGCCAGCCCTATTTCGCGCAGGTCGAGAAAGGACTCTACGCGGCGGCCGGCTGCAACGGTTCCGGGGTGACGCGCGGCACCCTGTGGGGCCGGCTGCTCGCCGAAATGGCGTCCGGCGGCGACTCCCATCTCTTGCGCACGGTGATGCGGCGAGCCCAGCCCGGCTGGATTCCTCCCAGTCCCTTCTTCGATATCGGCGCATCGCTGCGGATGGGATTCGAAGCCTGCAGAGCGGGCACGGAAGCCTGATTTCCGAAATTTCCCCGTGACAACAACAAGGTGAACACACCATGAATATCGCCCGACTCTGCCTGCCACTGCTGTTGGCAGGCTGCTCCGCACTGGTACAGGCCGCCGGCGAAGTGCGGGTCTCCAACTGGAGCCAGTACATCGCCGACGACACCCTGAAGAACTTCACCGGGGAAACCGGCGTCCAGGTGGTCTACGACATCCACGACAGCAACGAGGTGCTCGAGTCCAAGCTGATGACTGGGAGCACCGGCTACGATGTCGTCAGCCCGTCCAACCACTTCATCTCCAAGCTGATCAAGGCCGGCGCCATCCAGGAGCTCGACCGCAGCCAGTTGCCCAACTGGAAGAACCTCGACCCCGTGCTGATGAAGGTGCTGGAGGTCAACGACCCCGGCAACCGCTACGGCTTCCCCTACATGTGGGGCACCGTGGGCATCGGCTACAACGTCAAGAAGATCGAGAAAATCTTCGGCAGCACCGAGATCACCCGCTCCTGGGCAATGCTGCTCAAGGAAGAGAACATCAAGAAGCTGAGCCAGTGCGGTGTCGCCATGATCGACAACCCCACGCAGATCCTGCCGATCACCCTCAACTACCTGGGGCTGCCCCATCACAGCCATGACCCTGCGGACTACCGCAAGGCCCAACAGTCGTTGATGGCCATCCGGCCCTACATCCAGTACTTCCACCCCTCGAAGTACGTCACCGATCTCGCCAACGGCGATATCTGCGCAGTGATCGGATTCAACGGCGACATCCTGCAAGCCGGCGCACGCGCCCAGGAGGCCAACAATGGCGTGACCATCGCCTATTCGATTCCAGACGAAGGCTCGACGCTCTGGTTCGACATGGTAGTGATGCCACGCAACGCACCCGACTCGCGGGAGGCCTATGCGTACATGAACTACCTGCTGCGTCCCGAGGTGATCGCCAACATCAGCAACGCCATCAACTACGCCAACCCCAACCTGCCAGCCAACGCGCTGGTGGTGCCGGCACTGCGCGACAATCCCGCCATCTATCCGCAGCGTTCGATAATGGACAAGCTGTTCACCGTCGAAGAATTGCCGTTCAAGGTCACCCGACTCACCACGCGCCTCTGGACCAAGGTCAAGTCGGGAACCTGAGGGTAGACTGGGTCCAGCCTCGCGGGTCGGCAGTGCGTGGTGAGTGCAGCGTGCAGCCTGCATAATCCGCGCATTGCCTGAGCTGGTTGCGGCATGCGGCCAGCGCCATCCCGAACGAGGTTTTCCCATGAATGAGCACATCGCCCCGGTGGCGCTGGACCGCGCCTACCGCGTGCTGAACCACGGCCCGACCGTGCTGGTTTCCGCCAGCCACGACGGCGTCGACAATGTCATGGCCGCCGCCTGGTCCTGCGCCCTGGACTTCTCGCCGCCCAAGGTGACCCTGGTGCTGGACAAGGCGACCCGTACTCGCGCACTGGTGGAGGAGAGCGGCTTCTTCGCCCTGCAGGTGCCCAACCTCGGCCAGCTGGAAATGACCTACAAGGTGGGCACGCGCAGCCTCAATGAGGTGCAGGACAAGCTCGCGCAGTGCGACGTGGAGCTGTTCCGCATGGACGGTTTCGATGTACCGCTGGTGGCCGGCAGCTCCGCCTGGCTGATCTGCAAACTGATTCCCGAACCCCACATCCAGCAAACCTACGACCTGTTCATTGGAGAAGTGGTAGGTGCCTGGGCGGATACCCGCGTCTTCCGCGACGGACATTGGCAGTTCGAACAGGCCGAAGATCGCTGGCGCAGCCTGCACTACATCGCCGGCGGCCACTTCTACGCCATTGGCGAGGCGGCGGTGGTGAAGGACGTCTGATCTGCTCGTTGCGGGGGGGCATTTTCGGATTCGTCGCCCGGATGAACATGTAGGAGCGAGCTTGCTCGCGAAAGACCGTGCTCGGACTGTTCGCGAGCAAGCTCGCTCCTACAGACAGGTCGAGTTATAGCGGCGATGACACGCCCTACTTGGCAAATAGCTGCCCGATATCCTTGAACGCCTTGAACTCCAGCGCGTTGCCGCACGGGTCGAAGAGGAACATGGTGGCCTGTTCGCCCACCTGGCCCTTGAAGCGGATATAGGGCTCGATCACGAACCGGGTACCCAGGGACTCCAGGCGCTTGGCCAAGACTTCCCACTGCGACCATTCCAGCACCACGCCGAAGTGCGGCACGGGCACATCGTGACCATCCACCGCGTTGGTGTGGGCGTGATTCTGCGAGTCGGTCTTCGGGTGTTCGTGGATCACCAGTTGGTGCCCGAAGAAGTTGAAGTCCACCCAGTGGCTGCTGGAGCGGCCTTCCTCCAGGCCGAACACCTCACCGTAGAAGGCGCGGGCGGCGGCAAGGTCGTACACGGGAATGGCCAGGTGGAAGGGGGAAAGGCTCATCGAAGGCTCCGGCTGCTGGTCTTTGGAGGCTTCAATCTTCGATTCGAATCCGTTGGGGCGAAAGCGAATAACGCCTTCGCTCAGCCCAAAGGATTCTTATGCTTGCAGCTTGTCCCTGAGGTTGCTCGCCATCGCATCCACGTAGCTGCGGGCTGAGGGCTGAATGACCTTGCGGAACAGCTCGACCTGCGGCAGCGCCTTGTTGGCGTAGCGGCACACCAGCACGATCTCCCGCGTGAAGGCCCTGTCGCCAAGCGCGTGTACCCGCGCCGTGGAGCTGCCGCGCGACCAGATTCCGGCAAAGGGAATGAGGGCCACGCCCAGTCCGGTTTCCACCATGCGCACGATGGCATCCAGGTCATCCAGCTCCATCACCTGGTTCACCGGCAGCTTGTGGTCCTTGAGGAACCTGTCCACCAGTCGCCCGCCGAACGATTTGCTGTCGTAGCGGATGAAGGGGTGGCGCTCGAGCATCTCGGCGATGCCGTCGAAGTGAGTACCCGGTGGATGGATCAACACGAAGGGCTCTTCCAGCACGGTCTCCATGTGCATGTCCTTGGCGAGCGGGAAGGGCGGCTTGATGATCAGCGCCAGGTCCAGGTCGCCGGCTTCCACCTGGCCGAGCAGATCGCGTGATACGCCGGGGATCAGCCGCGCCTCCAGCAGCGGCGCGGCCTCCTTGAGGCGCTTGAGGGTTTCCGGCAGGACGCCGGTCTGCACCGTGCCGATGGCGCCGATGTTCAACGCCCCCCGGTACCCCTCCAGGGTTTCCGGCAGGCACATGCGGGCATACAGCTCCAGCATTTCCTCTGCCAGCGGCAGCACCCGCTGCCCATTGGCGTTGAGGCTGACCGACTTGGCGGTGCGGTCGAACAGCTGCATGCCGAGGGCATCCTCCAGGCTCTTCATCTGCGCGCTGACTGCCGCCTGGGTCAGGCTCACCTGCCGCGCGGCGGCAGAAAAGCTGCCAAGCCTGGCCACCGCCACGAATGTCCTGAGTTCTCTGATCACCGCAGGTTACCTACCCTGGAACTGGTGCGGTCATGCTACCGAAGATGCAGACGTATGTAGGCTGGGAAGCGCTTTTCTTTCCACCCATTCGGCGTGCGAGTGGGAGCGATTTCAATCGCGAATGAATTCGCTCCCACGAAAAAAGCCTCCAGAACACACACCCTGTGGGGGCGATTTCAATCGCCAAGGGCGGCGCAGCTGCCCCAACGAATCAACAGGCCGAACCAGCGGTCCGGTCAGCGAATGAATTCGCCCCCATAAGGTCGGTGCCTATCGTTGGGCTTCGCTGCGCTCTGCCCAACCTACGGGGCATCCTGCGTTGTCGGGGCTGGGTGCTCTCGTAGGATGGGTAGAGGTACGAAACCCATCAGGCGGAGTGACGAGGGGACTCGGACCGTTGGGCTTCGCTGCGCTCTGACCAACCTACCGGGCGTCGTGGGTTTTCTGCGCGAGGCGTTCGCGGCAGAAGTCCACGAACAACTGCGCCGGTTTGGTCAACTGGCTGCGTTTGAGGCGGGCGGCGACCAGGCCGGAGGTGGCGACGGGCTCGGTGATGTCGACGGTGACGACTTTCTTGCCGTCGTAGGTGCATTCCGAATGGGGGCGGGTCACCAGCAGGGAGAAGCCGAACCCCTGGCCGACCATGCCGCGCACCATCTCGATCGACGGCGAGCTGAAGACGATATTGGGCGTCAGGCCCAGCTCATGGAACAGGCTGACGAAGTAGGTCCGGCTCGGCTGCACGTCCAGCAGGATCATCGGCTCCAGGCAGAGGTCGCGCAGGGAAACCTGGGCCTGCTTGGCGAAGCGGTGGTTCTCCGGCAGCAGGGCGTAGGGCTTCTGCGGCGGCATCAGCGGTTCGGTGGCGATGGTGCTGTCCAGGTCATGCTCGTAGAGGAAGGCGAGGTCGAAGGTGCCGGCGGTCAGGCCTTGCACCAGTTCCTGCTGCTCGCCATCACGGATGCGGATGTCCACGCCGGGATACTGTTCGCGGAAGCCGGCGATGAGCTGGGGCAGGTAGAGCGGGGCGACGGTCTCGAAGCAGCCGATGTCGATCTGTCCGGCGACGATGTCGTTGTCGGCCAGGGCGTTCTGTTCGAACTCGCGGGCCACGCGCAACAACTCCTGGGCCTTTTCGTAGAAACGCGTGCCGCTGGGCGTCAGGGACACACCCTGGGCGTGATGGCGGATGAACAGCTGCACGCCGAAGCTCTCTTCCAGGCCCTTGATGGCGGTGGAGATGGACGGCTGGGCGATGTACAGCTTGCGCGAGGCTTCGGCCACGCTGCCGGCTTCCACGGTCGTCACGAAATACTTGAGTTGTCGCAAGGTATAGGTAGCCACGGGCACCTCTGTCTGTTGGCCGCATGCGCACGCGCGTGGCGGCTCTGTGTGCTTGTCGTTGTGGAGTGAACCTTACCCCAGCCGGCACCTGCGAGGCCGCTTGGGCTGCCGAGTTTTTTCATATGACTCGAGCATATTTTTAATAATTTTCCTCTGCCGGAAGCTGGCGCACCATCTGCCTCGACCCGAATAACAAACTGACCGCACAGACGGTCGATCTGGGAGTGCAGCGTGTTCGATCTCGGCTATTGGCAGCAGAAAGCTGCCCGGCAAGCATTCAACGACAAGGCGCTGATCGGTGGCCGCCAGGTGGCCGCCGCTTCCGGCGCAACCTTCGACTCGATAAACCCCGCCACCAACCAGTTGCTGGCCCGCGTCGCCGCCTGCGGCGATGCAGAGGTGGACCTGGCGGTCAGCACGGCGCGCCGCGCCTTCAACGAAGGCCCCTGGGCACGCATGGCGCCGGTGGAGCGCAAGAAGGTGCTGCTGCGTCTCGCCGAGCTGATGATGGCCCACCGCGAAGAACTGGCCCTGCTGGATTCCCTGAACATGGGCAAGCCGGTGATGGACGCCTACAACATCGACGTACCGGGCGCCGCCCACGTGTTCGCCTGGTACGGCGAGGCCCTGGACAAGCTCTACGACCAGGTCGCACCCACCGCGCCGAACGCGCTGGCTACCATCACCCGCGAAGCGCTGGGCGTGGTCGCCGCCGTGGTGCCCTGGAACTTCCCCCTCGACATGGCCGCCTGGAAGCTGGCGCCGGCCCTGGCCGCCGGTAACAGCGTGGTGCTGAAGCCCGCCGAGCAGTCGCCATTCTCCGCGTTGCGTCTGGCCGAGCTGGCGCTGGAAGCCGGGCTGCCGGAAGGCGTCCTGAACGTGGTTCCGGGCCTGGGCGAGAGTGCCGGCAAGGCCCTCGGCCTGCACCCGGATGTGGATTGCCTGGTCTTCACCGGCTCCACCCAGGTCGGCAAATACTTCATGCAGTACTCGGCCCAGTCCAACCTCAAGCAGGTCTGGCTGGAATGCGGCGGCAAGAGCCCGAACCTGATCTTCGAGGATTGCCGCGACCTGGACCTGGCCGCCGAGAAGGCTGCCTTCGGCATCTTCTTCAACCAGGGTGAAGTCTGCTCGGCCAACTCGCGCCTCTACGTGCAACGTTCGATTCGCGACGAGTTCATCGAACGCCTGCTGGCCAAGGCGCGCGACTGGATGCCCGGCGATCCGCTGGACCCGGCCAGCCGCGCCGGCGCCATCGTCGATGCCGGGCAGACCGCGCGCGTCATGGCCTTCATCGAAGGCGCACAGGGCGAGGGTGCACAACTGCTCGCCGGTGGCCGTCGCCTGACCTTCAACGGCTCCAGCAACTTCGTCGAGCCCACCGTCTTCGCCGACGTGAACAGCGACATGCAGCTGGCGCGGGAAGAGGTGTTCGGCCCCGTGCTGGCCGTCAGCACCTTCGAAACCGAAGAAGAGGCATTGCGTCTGGCCAATGACAGCGTCTACGGCCTGGCCGCTTCGGTGTGGAGCGATGACCTGCATCGTGCCCACAGGGTCGCCCGCGCGCTCAAGGCGGGAACGGTGTCGGTGAACACGGTGGACGCTCTGGACGTCACCGTGCCCTTCGGCGGCGGCAAACAGTCCGGTTTCGGCCGCGACCTCTCGCTGCATTCCTTCGACAAATACAGCCAACTGAAAACCACCTGGTTCCAGCTTCGCTAAGAACCCTGATCTGCAGGTCGCAATGACGACCCGGCCGCGTGCGCGGCCGCCCATAACAAGAAACACATCCTGTCGCGTGGTGCCACGCGTGGGCTCATGACTGCCTCAGCAACTGATCACAACTTACAAGTAGTGAGGGAGTTTCCATGCTCAAGTCCTTCCCGTTCCTGCGTGCCACCCTCGGTGTCGTCCTGCTGGCCAGTGCCAGCGTGCCGGCCCTGGCCCAGTCCTCCAGCCTCACCGTGATTTCCTTCGGCGGCGCCACCAAGGCCGCTCAGGATGCGGCTTATTTCAAACCCTTCGAACAGAGCGGCGCCGGCAAGGTCGTGGCCGGCGAATACAACGGCGAGCTGTCCAAGGTGAAAGCCATGGTGGACATCGGCCAGGTCACCTGGGACGTGGTGGAAGTGGAAAGCCCCGAACTGCTGCGCGGTTGCGAAGAGGGCCTGTTCGAACGCATGGACCCGGCCGTGCTCGGCGAATCGGCGAGCTACATGCCCGGCACCGTCAGCGAGTGCGGCGTCGCCAGCTACGTCTGGTCCATGGTGCTGGCCTACAACTCCGACAAGCTGGCCAGTGCGCCCAGTTCCTGGGCTGACTTCTGGGACACCCAGCGCTTCCCCGGCAAGCGCGGCCTGCGCAAGGGCGCCAAGTACACCCTGGAAGCGGCGCTGCTGGCCGACGGGGTGAAACGCGAAGACCTCTACAAGGTGCTGGAAACCCCGGATGGCGTGACGCGTGCCTTCCGCAAGCTGGATGAGATCAAGCCGCACATCCAGTGGTGGGAAGCCGGCGCGCAACCGCCGCAATGGCTGGTGGCCGGCGATGTGGTGATGTCCGCCGCCTACAACGGCCGTATCGCCGCCGCCCAGAAAGAGGGTTCCAAACTCGCGATCGTCTGGAACGGCAACCTCTACGACCCGGACCACTGGGCCATCGTCCGCGGCAGCCCGAACAAGGCGCTCGCCGAACGCTTCATCGCCTTCGCCAGCCAGGCACAGACGCAGCAGGCGTTCTCCAGCCAGATCCCCTACGGCCCGGTCCACAAGGACGCCCTGGCCGCCTTGCCCGCCGCCACCCAAGCGCAATTGCCCACTGCGCCGGCCAACCTGGCCGATGCGCAACTGGTCAGCGCCGAGTTCTGGGTCAACCACGGCGAGGAGCTGGAAGAGCGCTTCAACGCCTGGGCGGCACGCTGAAATTCGCGCCCCTTGGCCGCCGCGTACGGCGGCCGAGAGCGGCGTGACTGACGGGGACGGCGCAGCCGTATCCCGTACTACCAAGCCCGCCGGCATCCACGGCCAGGCGGGCCGATAACAAATACAAGATTGGAGAGTGTCATGAGTGCAAGTGTGTCCGTTCCTGCCCATGGGCAGGCGGAAGCTGGCGGTTTCCGCCGTGTGCTGGGTCTGGGGGCGCTGCTGTCCGTCGCCATCGGCCTGGTGGTGTCACAGGGCGTGATGGTGTTGATGCTGCAGGGCGCCGGCTTCTCCGGCCTGGGCTTCATCGTGCCGCTGGGCCTGGCCTACCTGTTGGCCCTCAGCTACGCGTTTTCCTTCTCCGAACTGTCGCTGATGATCCCCCGCGCTGGCGGCCTGTCCAGCTACACCGAGGTCGCGCTGGGCCACTTCCCAGCCATCCTGGCCACATTCTCCGGTTACGTGGTGGTGGCCATGTTCGCCCTGTCGGCCGAACTGCTGCTGCTCGACCTGATCGTCGGCAAGGTCTACCCCGGGGTGTTCCCGCCCTTCAGCATCGCCTTCGGCGTGCTCGGCCTGTTCACCGTCCTCAACCTGATGGGCATCGACATCTTCGCCAAACTGCAGACCGCCCTGGCCGTGGTGATGGTCTTCGTGCTGCTGTTGCTGGGCATTGCTGCCATCGTCGAAGGCGCGCCGAGCGAAACCGCCAGCACCGTGATACAGGGCGACTGGAACCCCATGGGCGCTGGTGTGCTGACCCTTACCGCGCTGGCGGTGTGGGGCTTCGTCGGCGCCGAGTTCGTCTGCCCGCTGGTGGAAGAGACCAAACGGCCGGAGCGCAACATCCCGCGCTCGATGATCATCGGCCTCACGGTGATCTTCCTCACCATCGGTCTCTACTGCCTGGGTGCGCTTTTCATGGTGCCGCAGGAAGCGCTGACCACCGACGCGCTGCCGCACTACCTGTTCGCCACCAAGGTGTTCGGCAAGGCCGGTGAGCTGTTCCTGGTGATCGCCTCGGTGACCGCCACCTTCAGCACCCTGAACTCGTCGCTTGCGTCCATTCCGCGCATGCTCTACGGCATGGCGCAGAACGGCCAGGCCTTCCCGATCTTCAAACGCCTCAGCCCGCGTGCCCGTACCCCCTGGGTATCGGTGCTGTTCGTGTCGGCCATCACCGGCCTGCCGATCCTGGTGCTGGGTCAGGACGCCGCTTCGGTCAACCTGCTGCTGCTGGCCGCCGCGCTGGCCTGGCTGCTGGCCTACATCATCGTCCACCTGGATGTGATCGCCCTGCGCCGCCGCTACCCGACCATCGCCCGTCCGTTCAAGACGCCGTTCTATCCGCTGCCGCAACTCTTCGGCATCGCCGGGATGCTCTACGCCATCTGGTACGCATCGCCGAGCCCGGACATGACCGGGAAGATTTTCGGCATCGCCGGCGTGGTGCTGGGGCTGGTGTCGCTGATCGCGGTGGTGTGGATCAAGGTCGTGATGCGCAAGGACCTGTTCCGCCCCGAAGCCCTGGAGGGCACCCGCTGACCCTGTGACCGATTCACCCGGGGCCAGTCCGGCCCCGTTCCCGCCCGGCATTGCGCCGGGCCCCTGCCTGCCGTCGGCCCGCGAGAGGCCGGCGCAGTGGAACGACCTTGGCCTTCTGGCCAGCAACTGCCCTGCAATCCAACAACAAGCAAAGCCATCAGGCTGCGGGAGACTGTTCCATGTTCAAACCCTTGCTCAAGCGCATTTCCAAACCCCTCGTCTGCACTGCACTGGCGGCCGGTATCGCCGGCGGCGCGCAGGCCGGCACCCTGTCCATCGGCCATACCACCTGGGTCGGCTACGGCACCCTGTACCTGGCCCGTGACCTCGGCTTCTTCAAGGAGCAGGGCCTGGACGTCGAGCTGACCACCATGGAAGAGGCCTCGATGTACATGGCCGCCCAGGCGTCCGGCCAGCTCTCCGGATCGGCCTCGACCATCGACGAAGTGCTCAAGTACCGCTCCGGCGAGTTCTGCTTCAAGGCCGTGGCCGCGCTCGATGAGAGCTACGGCGGCGACGGTGTGCTGGTGAGCGACAAGGTCACTAGCCTGAAGGACCTCAAGGGCCAGTCGGTGGCGGTCAACGAAGGTTCGGTATCGCAGTTCTGGCTGTCCTACCTGCTCAAGCACAACGGCATGACCATGGCCGACCTGGATATCCAGAACATGACCGCCGATGACGCGGCCACCGCCTTCATCGCCGGCCGCGTACCCGCTGCCGTGACCTGGGAACCGCACCTGTCGATGGTGCGCCAGAAAGGGCAGGGCAAGGTGCTGATCGACAGCGCAGAAACCCCCGGCGTGATCGTCGACGTCGTGGCGCTGTCCTGCGATGTGATCGAGAAGCAGCCGGACGATGTGAAAGCGCTGGTCAAAGGCCTGTACAAGGCTGTGCAGTTCACCCGCGACAACCCCGACAAGGCCCACGAAATCATGGCCAAGGGCGTCGGCGGCTACCTGTCCGACCCGACGGAACTGGCCAACGCGGCCAAGGGCGTGCGCTTCTACGACCAGGCCATGAGCGAGGCGCTCCTGGGCACGCCGGGCAAGCCGGGGCAGATCAAGGGCGTGATCCGCCTCGCCAACGAAACCTGGAGCGGCCTGCAAGGCAAGCGCTTCGACGTGTCCTACGACGACCTGGTCGATACCCGGTTCGTCACCCCGTAAACGGAGACCGTCATGACTTCCAAGCAGAACTGGTTGACCCGCTGCCTGACTCCAAAGGTCGAACTGCCGGCGCGGCTCATCCTCAGCGCCAGCACCCTGGGCTGGCTCCTGGTGCTCGGCCTCTGGGCCGGGCTGTCCTACGGCGGCCTGGTGCCGGCGATGTTCCTGCCCACGCCGGGCGCTGTGCTGGAGGCGGCCGGGCGACTGGCCGCCGACGGCACCCTCGGTAAGCATGTGCTGGCCAGCGTCGAAGTGGTGCTGATCGGCTTCATCCTGTCGTCCCTGGTGGCGGTGCCGCTGGGGCTGCTGATGGGCAGCTTCCGCATCGTCCAGGCCTTCCTCGAACCCCTGGTCAATTTCATCCGCTACCTGCCGGTGACCTCCTTCGTGCCGCTGTTCATCCTGTGGATCGGCATCGGTCTGGAGCAGCGGGTGACAGTGATCATCTTCGGTGTGTTCTTCCAGCAGCTGGTGATGATCGCGGACGTGTCCAAGGGCGTATCCAAGGACCTGATCAACGCTTCCTACACCCTCGGTTCGAACCGCCGCGACGTGATCTTCCACGTACTCGGCCCGGCGTCCCTGCCCGGCGTGCTGGATACCCTGCGGGTCACCATGGGCTGGGCCTGGACCTACCTGGTGGTGGCCGAACTGGTCGCCGCCAGCAGCGGCCTGGGCTACATCAGCCTGAAGGCCATGCGCGGCTTCCAGGTGGATGTGATCTTCCTCGCCATCGCCATCATCGGCCTGCTCGGGCTGGTGACCGACCAACTGTTCCGTCTGCTCCGACTGAAGGTGGCCTCATGGGCGCAGTAACCGCAATGCACAGAGAATCGCCAGTCAGCCTCGCGGCGACCAACAGCCAGCAGGACCGTCTGCGCGTGGAGCAGGTCTGCCTGCGTTACCGGACCCCGGACGGACAGACCTTCACCGCCCTGGAGAATGTTTCCCTCAACGTGCCGGACCAGCAGTTCGCCGTGCTGGTCGGTCCCTCCGGCTGCGGCAAGTCGAGCCTGCTTTACCTGACGGCGGGATTGGCTGAGCCCACCTCGGGCGAGATCTACGTCGGAGGCAAACGGGTGGAAGGGCCGGGGCCGGACCGGGGCATGGTGTTCCAGAGCTACACCCTGTTCCCCTGGCTCAGCGTGCGGCAGAACATCGAGTTCGGCCTCAAACGAAAGGGCATGGCGACCACCGAGCGCGCCGAGATCGTCGACTTCTACCTCAACGAGGTGGGGCTGACGCAGTTCGCCGACCGTTATCCCAAGCAGCTCTCCGGCGGCATGATGCAGCGGGTGGCGATCGCCCGCGCCCTGGCCAATGACCCGCAGATCCTGCTGATGGACGAACCCTTCGGGGCGCTCGACAGCCAGACCCGCATGCAGATGCAGCAGTTGCTGCTGCGGGTGTGGGAGCACAGCAAGAAGACCGTGGTGTTCGTCACCCATGACATAGACGAGGCCATCCTCCTGGGTGACCGCGTCTACGTGATGGGCGCGCGCCCAGGACGGATCAAGCGCGAGATGGACGTGCCCATGCCGCGCCCGCGGGACATGGACATGGTGATGGATCGCCAGTTCATCGAGATGAAGCGCGAGATCCTTGGCCTGCTGCACCACGAGATGGACGAACCCCATTGATCTGAGGGTGCCGGGCGGCGCGCAATTCGTCGCCCGGGAACCTGCCCGCACGCCTCGCGCCCGGCTGGGGGGCGGGCGCCAGCGCGTCTGGCGGGCAGGACAGCTTTTTCATATAGCGCGAAGACAAATTTAGTAATTTCCCTGCCCATCGGCTTCGGCCAGCATCGGTACCACTGAATACCGGGACGAGGAGACCCCTAACAATGAACGCTCAATTCCAAGCCCAACGCGAAACCCGTGACTACCAGGCAGCAGATGCGGCCCACCACATCCATGCCTTCCTCGACCAGAAGGCGCTGAACGCCGAAGGGCCGCGGGTGATCGTTGGCGGCGAGCGCCTCCACCTCTGGGACAACGACGGCAAGCGCTACCTCGACGGCATGTCCGGCCTCTGGTGCACCAACCTCGGCTACGGCCGCAAGGATCTCACCGCCGCCGCGACCCGCCAGTTGGAGCAGCTGCCGTACTACAACATGTTCTTCCACACCACCCACCCGGCGGTCGTGGAACTGTCCGAGCTGCTGTTCAGCCTGCTGCCGGGCCACTACAGCCACGCCATCTACACCAACTCCGGTTCCGAGGCGAACGAGGTGCTGATCCGCACCGTGCGCCGCTACTGGCAGATCCTCGGCAAGCCCGAGAAGAAGATCATGATCGGCCGCTGGAACGGCTACCACGGCTCCACCCTGGGCGCCACGGCGCTCGGCGGGATGAAGTTCATGCACGAGATGGGCGGCATGCTGCCGGACATCGCGCACATCGACGAGCCTTACTACTTCGCCAACGGCGGCGACCTGACTCCGCAGGAGTTCGGCCTGCGTGCCGCCCGCCAGCTGGAAGAGAAGATCCTCGAACTGGGTGCCGACAAGGTTGCCGCGTTCGTCGCCGAGCCCTTCCAGGGGGCGGGCGGCATGATCTTCCCGCCGGAAACCTACTGGCCGGAAATCCAGCGCATCTGCCGCAAGTACGACGTGCTGCTGTGTGCCGATGAAGTGATCGGCGGCTTTGGCCGCACCGGCGAGTGGTTCGCCCACCAGCACTTCGGCTTCGAGCCGGACACCCTGTCCATCGCCAAGGGCCTGACCTCCGGCTACATCCCCATGGGTGGCCTGATTCTCAGCAAGCGCATGGCCGAGGCCCTGGTGGAGCAGGGCGGTGTGTTCGCTCACGGCCTGACCTACTCCGGGCACCCGGTGGCGGCGGCGGTGGCCATCGCCAACCTCAAGGCGCTGCGCGACGAAGGCGTGGTCACTCAGGTGAAAACCGATACCGGCCCGTATCTGCAACAGTGCCTGCGCGAAGTGTTCGGCAACCATCCGTTGGTGGGTGATATCCAGGGCACCGGCCTGGTCGCCGCTCTGCAGTTCGCCGAAGACAAGGCCACCCGCAAGCGCTTCGAGAACGAGAACGACATCGCCTGGCGTTGCCGCACCATCGGCTTCGAGGAAGGGCTGATCATTCGCTCCACCCTCGGCCGCATGATCATGGCGCCGGCCTTGGTGGCCACTCGCGGCGAGATCGACGAGCTGGTGAGCAAGACCAAGATCGCGGTGGATCGCACCGCGCAGGAACTGGGACGCCTCTAAGTCCCTGTCGACTGCCCCGGTCCGGCTCTGGACCGGGGCAGCCATTCCCGGTTCTGCGCTGACGACGGTGGTGCTTCGGTTTGCTCCGGACTGCCGGGGCGGCGCTCATCCCCAAGAAACGAGTGCGAGACCTGGCATGCACAACAATGACAATCCGCAGGCTCCGACGCTGGAACTGAGTACGATCCAGCCGATCTCCGCCGAGGAGCGCCATGGGCGCCCACGGGACCTGTTCACCATCTGGTTCGGCTGCAACCTGATCCTGTTGACCGTAATCACCGGCGCCCTCGCGGTGACCGTGTTCAAACTGCCTTTCTTTTCCGCACTGGCGGCGCTGGTACTGGGCAACCTGGTGGGGGGCGTGTTCATGGCCCTGCACTCGGCCCAGGGGCCACAACTCGGCGTGCCCCAGATGGTGCAGACCCGCGGCCAGTTCGGTTCCTTCGGCTCCCTGCTGGTGGTGGCCCTCGTCGTCGTGATGTACCTCGGCTTCTTCGCCTCGAACCTGGTGCTGGGTGGCCAGTCGCTGCACGGTCGTTTCCCGGCCGTCGACACCAACGTCGGCATCCTCTTGGTGGGCTTCATCAGCCTGGTGGCGGCGTCGGTGGGCTATCGCCTGATCCACGCTTACACCCGTGTCATGACCTATCTTTCCGGCGCGGTGCTGTTGCTTGCCTTCGTCTGGCTGGTGTTCGGCCACGGCCTACCGGCGGACTTCCTTGAGCGCAATGAGACCTCCCTGGCCGGATTCCTCGGCACCCTGTCGGTGGCCGCGCTCTGGCAACTGGCCTATGCGCCCTATGTCTCCGACTACTCCCGTTACCTGCCGGAGGCCACCGGGTCCCGCAGTGCCTTCTGGTCCAGTTACTGGGGCTGCTGCCTGGGCTCCCTGCTGCCCATGCTGCTGGGGGTGATGGTGGCCCTGAGTATCGACGGCGATGACGTGGTGGGTGGCCTGATCGAGGCCACCGGCGGCCTCAGCGCTTTGCTTGTGGCGGTGCTCTCCATCGGCATCGCTGCTACCAACGCGATGAACCTGTATTGCGGTGCCCTGTCCACCATCACCGTGGGGCAGACGCTCGTGCCGTCCTGGTCGGCCGGGGCCGGTGCACGCATCCTCATCTCGCTGATCCTGTTCTCGGGCTCCCTGGCGTTTGCGCTGCTGGGGCAGGACGACTTCATGGTCAACTACACCAACTTCATTCTCCTGCTGCTGTACGTGCTGGTGCCCTGGAGCGCCATCAACCTGGTGGACTACTACCTGGTGGCCCACGGTCGCTACGACCTGCCGTCGTTCTTCCGTCGTGATGGTGGCCTCTACGGTCGCTGCAACTGGACGGCGGTCAACTGCTACGTGCTCGGCATCATCGTGCAGATCCCCTTCATGTCCACCGCCCTCTATACCGGCCCGGTGGCGCGCGCCATGGACGGTGCCGATATTTCCTGGATCGTTGGCCTGGGTGTGATTTCGCCGGTCTACTACCTGGCCTGTCGCCTCGGCGGTCGGACCCGTGCCCTGGCCCAAACCGCTCAAGGAGGTGCCTGATGACCCGTCGTAGCGGATTCTTCTTCGACGAGCGCTGTTTCTGGCACGCCGCTGGGCTGCATAGCCTGGTACTGCCGGTGGGGGGCTGGCTGCAGCCGCCAAGCGGTTCCGGTCATGCCGAATCGCCGGAAACCAAGCGCCGGCTGAAGAGCCTGATGGACGTGTCCGGACTGAGTGATCGTCTGGTGCTCTCCAGCGCGCCAATGGCGGCTGAGGAGGACCTGCTGCGGGTCCATCCGGCCCAGTACCTGGAGCGCTTCAAAGCCATGAGCGACGCCGGCCACGGTGAGCTGGGCGAAGAGGCTGCCGTCGGGCCGGGTACCTATGAAATCGCCCGGCAGTCAGCGGGGCTGGCCATTGCGGCCGTAGATGCCGTACTGCGTGGTGAGCTGGACAACGCCTATGCCCTGTCGCGCCCGCCGGGCCACCACTGCCTGGCGGATCGCGGCATGGGGTTCTGCTACCTGGCGAACATTGCTGTCGCCGTGGAAACCGCCAAGGCCCGCCACGGTGTCGGCCGGGTGGCGGTACTGGACTGGGATGTACACCACGGCAACGGCACCCAATCGATCTTCTACGGCCGTGACGATGTGCTGACCCTGTCGATCCACCAGGACAACTGCTTCCCTGTCGGTCAGGGCGCAGCGGAGGAGCGGGGCACGGGCGCCGGGCTTGGTTACAACCTCAACCTGCCGTTGTTCCCGGGCAGCGGCGACGACGCCTACCGCTACGCCATGGAGCGAGTCATCGTGCCGGCGCTGGAACGTTTCGAACCGGAGTTGATAGTGGTCGCCTGCGGCTTCGACGCCAACGGCGTGGACCCGCTGGCGCGGATGCTGTTGCACAGCGAGTCGTTCCGCGCCATGACGGCCATTTTGCGGGAGGCTGCCGACCGGCTCTGTGGCGGGCGACTGGTGCTGGTTCACGAAGGGGGCTATGCGGAGGCCTACGTACCGTTCTGCGGCCATGCGGTAATCGAAGAGTTGGCCGGGGTGCGGACTGAAGTCGAAGACCCCTTCCTGCCGATGCTGGAAGGGCAGCAGCCCAATGCCGAATTCCGTGCATTCCAGCGCCAGGCGATCGACCGGATGGCGGCAGCGCTGCTGAACTGAAAACACATCGCGGTGGTAATCACCGCGCGGAAGTCGGGGCTGTTTCCAGCCCCGCTACGGACGGCCGGCTACCAGGGCCGGCGGTCCGTGACCACAGCTGCTAGGCAGTGTTACGGCGCCCGGGATTGCTGCCCGCGCGCCGTTTTTTTTGCCCGCATTCTTTGCACCGTTCACCTTCCTCAACAAATCCCCCAGAGAGAGCTGACGACGAATGGTTAGTGGAGATATATTGCGAACGTAATATTACGAGTGTAATTTAAGTCAATCGCTTGGAACCCCAAGCCCTTTCCCCGGAGACAGAACCATGAGCGAACAGAAGCACCAAGGCGTTGCCCTGATCACTGGCGCATCCACTGGCATCGGCGCCACCTATGCCAAGCGCCTGGCCGAACGGGGCCATGACCTGCTGCTGGTCGCCCGTGACCAGGGACGTCTGGAAGAGCTGGCCGCCACGCTGCGCGAAACCGCCGGCGTGAAGGTGGAAGTGCTGAAGGCCGACCTGACCGATCGGGCCGACCTGACTCGCGTGGCCCAGCGCCTGCGCAGCGACGCTGCCATCAGCGTGCTGGTGAACAATGCCGGCGTAGCCGTCAGCGGCAGCCTGTTGGACACCGACCTGGACCGCTTCGACGCGATGATCCAGCTCAACGTGGTGGCCGTGACCCACCTGGCCGCCGCCGCTGCCGCCAACTTCGTCGCCCAGGGACGCGGCACCGTCATCAACATCGCCTCGGTGCTGGCCCTGGCGCCGGAAATGTTCAACGGCACCTACAGCGGCACCAAGGCCTTCGTGCTCAACCTCAGCCAGTCGCTGAATGCGGAAGTGAAGGAAAAGGGCGTGCGCGTGCAAGTGGTACTGCCGGGCGCGACCCGTACCGAAATCTGGGAACGCTCGGGTACCGGCATCGAGAACATCCCGCAGGAAATCCTCATGGACGTGGTCGAAATGGTGGACGCCGCACTGGCCGGCCTGGACCAGGGCGAACTGGTGACCATTCCCTCGTTGCCGGACAAGGAAGACTGGGACCGCTTCACCGCAGCCCGTTTCCACATGGCGCCGAACCTGTCGCGCTCCTCGGCGGCGGCTCGTTACAAGGCTTGATCGGGGCCAGACGAAAAAAGGCCGGGCAATTGCCCGGCCTTTTTTTCGCGAATGAATTCGCTCCCACAAATAGCGCGCAGACCTCATACCTGGCTCGGACTGCCCCCTCTCCCTCTGGGAGAGGGTTGGGGTGAGGGTAGCCATTGGCCAACTCGGTGTTCGGCCACGCGCAAACGAATTCGCGTCTGTCGGTCAGGCAAACACAAAGTACTTGCGCACCGTCTCCACCACTTCCCAGGTGCCCTTCATGCCCGGCTCGATCACGAACACGTCGCCGGCCTTCAGGTGCTTCGGCTCCTCGCCTTCGGGCGTGATGATGCAGTAGCCGTCCAGGAAGTGGCAGTACTCCCACTTCTCGTAGTTCACCTCGAACTTGCCGGGGGTGCAGATCCAGGTGCCCATGATCTTGCTGCCGTCCTGGGAGAGGTAGGCGTTGAGATTCACAGTGTGCGGGTCGCCGCCGATGCGCTTCCACTTGGTGGCATCCAGCACGGGGGTAGGGCAGGTTTCGCGCAGAACGGTGATGAAGTCGGACATTTCAGCTCCAAACGATCTGATAAAAGGCCCGTCACCATAGGTCTAACGACTTGTCGGGAGTTGTCTGGATTCGACCTCGAAGTGCCTGTGAACGCGCCGGCAGAGTGGGCAAAAGGACGCTAACGTGAATCCAGGGGACCGATATACCGGCCTCAGGCGGCGGCCCGTGTCGGGTTGCCTTGGCAGTAGCCCGTGGGGCGTGTGCGCTCCATGAGGAGGTGCTCTCATGAACACCCAGTGGTTCAGGCACGACAAGGGCGACGCGGCAGGCAGTTTCGACAAGTGGTGGGATACCTACGGCGAGTGGTTCGACTCCCAGGACCAACTGCTCAGCGGCGAAAGCGGTATCCAGCGGCTGCACGCGCCCGATGGCCATGTGCTTTACAGCAAGCGGCAGATCAACCACTTCCACCGCGATCTGACTCACCCCTTCGGTGAACCCACCATCCTCCACGAGGCGAAGGCCCTGCAGGCACTGAATCAACTCGGCATCCGCGTGCCCCGGGTGGTGTTCAGCGGCGCACGCAAGACTGAAACCGAGTCCCAGGCACTGCTGGTCACCGAGGGCCTGGACGATTTCGTCAGCCTGGATGAGTGGTATGCGCAGCCGGTTTCCGCGGGGCTTCGCCAGCAGTTGATTCAGCAACTGGCCAACACTGTCGCGCGTATGCACCGCGCGGGCTGGGAGCATGGCCGCCTGTACCCGAAGAACATCTTCGTGAAGGTCACCGGCGAGCGGGAGAAGAAGGTGGAAGTCGCCTTGCTCGGACTGGCCCGGAGCAATCATCGACTGACGGCGTACAGCGCCGCGAAGCACGATTACGAACAGTTCAAGGAGCATCACAAGCCGATGCCGGACGAAGACTGGAAAGCCTTCGCCGCGACCTATCGGGATGTGATGGAAAGCGACTACGTGCCCTAGCGGGCGTGGCTCAGAGGCGGATATCCAGGGCGTGGGGCCCGTGGGCGAGCTGCTCCTTGAGGAAGTCGATGCACAGCTTCACCTTGGCCGAGCCCGAGGCCCTTGCCGCGGTCACCGCCCAGACATCCGCCTTCTGTCGATAGGCTGGTAGCACCTGCACCAGCTTGCCGTCGCGAATACTAGGGGCAGCGTCCCAAACCGACGCCATGATCACCCCGTGGCCCTCATGGGCCCATTGGCGCACCACGTCGCTGTGGTTGGAGGCCATCGGCCCGGTGACCTTCACGGTTTCCTCCCCATTGGGGCCGACCAGACGCCAGACGCCGAAGCCCAGTTCGCGCTCGCGGAATAGCAGGCATTCGTGCTGCGCGAGGTCCGCCAGGGTGCGCGGTTGGCCGCGTCGCGCCAGGTAGGCGGGGGCGGCGCAGAGCATGCGATAGCTGTCGGCGATCTTGTGGGCGATCAGGTGCGGCTCGTGCACTTCGCCCACGCGCAGGTCGATGTCGAAGTTCTCGCCGAGCAGGTCCACGCGTCTATCCAACAGTTCCAGCCAGACTTCCAGGCCCGGATGGCGCTGGCGCAGCAAGGACAGCACCGGCGACACATAGTCCCGCCCCAGACGCAGGCTGGTGGCGATGCGCAGCACCCCGCGTGGCTCGCCCTTCAGGCCGGAGAGCGCCTCCACCATGCCTTCCACGTCTTCGAGAATCTTCTGCGCCCAGGCAAAGGCCGCCTCGCCGTCAGCGGTGATGTTCACCCGTCGCGTGGTGCGGTTGAACAGCTTGACCCCGAGGGATTCCTCCAGCATGGCGATGCGCTTGCTGACATGGGCGGGGGAGATGCCCAGTTCCGTCGCACCGGCCACGAAACTGGAGCGTCGCGCCACGGTACAGAACAGCAAGAGGTCCCGAAGGAAGGGATCATTATTCGCTAAAAGCGCATTCTGATTTTTCATGGCGGCAGATTATAGATCGATTAGTGAATATTAGTCTTTCGATCGACCCCTCCTCACCGGAACAGATCGAACGACATGAACCGCTTGCGTATCGCCATTGCCGGTGCCGGCCTGATCGGCCAGCGCCACCTTGAACTCATCCAGGCCAACCCTTTCTGCGAACTGGCCGCGCTGGTCGACCCGGCGGCCGCCGCCTCGGAGGTTGCACAGCGTGCCGGCGTGCCGCTGTTTCCCTCGCTGGAGGCATTGTTCGAGTCGGAGCGCCCCGACGGCATCATCCTTGCGACCCCCAACCAGCTGCATGTGGAGCAGGCGCTGGTCTGCTTGCAGGCCGGCGTGCCCGCACTGATCGAGAAGCCCGTCGCCCATACGCTGGAGGAGGGCGAGCGACTGCTGGCGGCAGCGGCGGATTCGAAGGTGCCGCTGCTGGTCGGGCATCACCGCGCCCACAGCCCTATCCTCGAGCAGGCGCGTGAGGTCATCCGCCAGGGCCGGCTTGGCCAGGTGGTAGCGGTGATGGGGAGCGCGCTTTTCTACAAGCCGGACGATTACTTCGATGCCGCGCCCTGGCGGCGCCAGGCCGGCGGCGGGCCGGTGCTGATCAACCTGATCCATGAAATCGGCAACCTGCGCTCACTGTGCGGCGAAATCGTTGCCGTGCAGGCTCTGGCCTCCAGCGCCACCCGTGGTTTCCCGGTGGAAGACACGGTGAGCATCAGCCTGCGCTTCGCCAGCGGAGCCCTGGGCAGTTTCCTGCTGTCCGACACCGCTGCTTCGGCGCGCAGCTGGGAACAGACCTCCCAGGAAAACCGCGACTATCCCAGCTACGACGACGAAGACTGCTATCTGATCGCCGGCACCGGCGGTTCCCTGGCCGTGCCGACCATGCGCCTGAAGTGCTACGCGCAGCCGGAGGACCGTTCCTGGTGGAAACCCTTCACCTGCGAAGTGGCCGAGTTGCACCGCGAAGACCCGCTGGCACGGCAGTTGGAGCATTTCTGCCAGGTTATTCGCGGCGAGTCGGAGCCGCTGGTGAGCGTGCGCGATGGCTTGCAGAACCTGCGGGTGGTGGATGCCATCGGCCGGGCGGCAAGGGAGGGTGGAACAGTGGTGGTTGCGCAGTAGGTGGATTGCTTCTTTGTAGGGGCGATTTCAATCGCCAAGGGCGGCGCAGCCGCCCCCTTGCGGAGTTGGCAGGGCAGCCCTTCGGCCTGCTTGGCGAATAAATTCGCCCCCACAGGGGCGTCCAGAACCTGTGATCGGTTGATGCGGCAGGTGGATTGCTTCTTTGTGGGGGCGATTTCAATCGCCAAGGGCGGCGCAGTCGCCCCCTTGCGGAGTTGGCAGGGCAGGCCTTCGGCCTGCTTGGCGAATGAATTCGCCCCCCGCAGGGGCGTTCAGAACCTGGGATCGGTCGATGCGGCAAGTGGATTGCTTCTTTGTGGGGGCGATTTCAATCGCCAAGGACAGCGCAGCTGCCCCCTTGCAGAGTTGGCAGGGCAGGCCTTCGGACTGCTTGGCGAATGAATTCGCCCCTACAAGTCAGGCCGGCCTTCCATTTCAGGTACGCCTTTTCCATGCACCGCGCACAAGGCCGATACCCCGCCGCTCGCGCGGCTGCCTCATCGGCAAAGAACACCCGCTCTTTCACGTAGCCACCCCGCGCGATCGCGCGCAGGGCGGTGGGGCAGTCGAAACGACCGTAGATGCGCGTCTTGCGGTGCCCGCCCAGCATTCCGGGAACAGGGCTGGGATAGGTCTGCCCGTCCGCTCCCACCAGGGTCCAGGCTTTCACCCCTCGGCCTCGCGCTCCAGCAGACGGCGCTTGCGCTCCACGCCCCAGCGGTAACCGGAGAGATTGCCGTCGCTGCGCACCACTCGGTGGCAGGGAATGGCTACCGCCAGGCTGTTGGCTGCGCAGGCCTGGGCCACGGCGCGCACTGCGCGGGGCGAGCCGATGCGTTCGGCGATGTCCGCATAGCTGGCGGTGCTACCGGGTGGAATCTCCCGCAGCGCCTGCCAGACCCGCTCCTGGAAAGCCGTACCGCGCACATCCAGTGGCAGGTCCAGGCCCAGTTGCGGCGCTTCGATGAAGCCGATGACCTTGGCCACCAGTTGTTCGAAGTCGCTGTCGCCGCCGATCAGCCCGGCGCGGGGGAACTTGTCCTGCAGGTCGCGCAGCAGGGCATCCGGATCGTCGCCGAGGAGGATGGCGCAGACGCCGACATCGCTTTGCGCCACCAGGAAGTGGCCCAGCGAACATTCCCCCAGGGCGAAGCGGATGGCGTTGTTGGTGCCGCCGGCCCGGTAGTCGGCCGGCTTCATGCCCAATACCTGGGCGGAGTCGGCATAAAAGCGGCTGTTGGAATTGAATCCGGCGTCGTAGATCACCTCGGTCACCGAGGTGTCCGGGCCGAGCTGATCGCGCACCTTGCGCGCACGCCGGGCGCGGGCGTACGCCTTGGGCGTCAGGCCGGTGACGGCCTTGAATACCCGGTGGAAGTGCGAGGCACTCATGCCCACCGATTCGGCCAGGGCTTCGAGCCCCGGTACTTCCTCGGCGGTTTCGATCTGCCGGCAGGCCGCGGACACCAGCGCCGCATGCTGCTCGGCCAGGTGCGTCATGTCGGTAGCGGCGCGACGGCTGGGACGGTATCCGGCGGCTTCGGCGGCCTGGGCGCTGTCGAAGAATTCCACGTTCTCCGGGCGCGGCAGGCGCGTGGGGCTGCTGGGGCGGCAGTAGATGCCGGTGGTCTTCACCGCATAGACGAATTGGCGGTCGGCAGCCGGGTCGCGGGCCTGTACGGCGGCCCAGCGTGGGTCCTGTTCGGTGGCGGTCCTGGCAGAGGGCTTCATGGCGCTATCCGCTTGTGGTTCGTTCATGGCAGAGAGTATGCGGCCAGCATCAGGCGCGCATCCCGACTCTTGCGGTCGAATTCCTTCACAGCGCGTCATGGAAAATCACCCCCAGCGTGTGGCGCTGGCCGCTGCGAACCTGGCTGACGCCATGACGCAGCCGGACCCTGTGGTAGCCACGAACGCCCAGTGCCGGGCGGAAGTTGACCGCGAACAGCACCCCATCGCCAAGGCTCAGCGGCACCACCTGCACCCGTGATTGCATGCGTGGACGTTGTTCGGTAATGACGAACTCGCCGCCTTCGAACGCCTTGCCCGGCTCGGACAGCAGCACCGCCAGCTGAATCGGGAAAACCTGCTCCCCATAGAGGTCCTGGTGCAGGCAGTTGTAGTCACCGGCGACGTAGCGCAGCAGCAGCGGGGTAGGGCGCGACTGGCCGGCATCGTGGCAGCGCTGGAGGAAGCCGCTGTGCTCGGCCGGGAATTGTCCATCCAGTCCCAGGCGTTCGTGCCAGAGGTTGGCCAGCGGCGCCAGACGCGGATATAGAACACTGCGCAGGCCCGCCACCATGGGCGGCAATGGGTAGTCGAAATACTGGTATTCGCCCTGGCCGTAACCATGGCGGGCCATGACGACGCGAGAGCGGAAGCGATCCGGTTGCCCGTACAGGGCTGCCAGCTCCGTGCACTCCGCTGGTGTCAGTAACTGGCGGATCAGGGCCCAGCCATTCTGGTCGAGGTCCGCTTCGATGGATGGCCAATCCAGGCTGTCGATGGCTTTCATGGTGGGTGCCCCTGTTCGGTGATGGGCGCCGAGATTAGGCGCGCGCAAGCATCGGGGCACTCCGCTGCTTGCGGTCGAATTCGGCGCCTGTCAGGGCCGTGAGTAAACCTTGAACAGGGTCTGGTCCAACTCGCTCGGGATGCCGAAATATTTGCTGTAGAGCGGCAGGATCGCGCCGGAGCGGTAGACCTGGCTCAACGCCGTGTCCACCTGCAGGCGGAAGTCCTCGTCGCCGCGCGCCAGGGCCAGCGACACCGGCTCGAACTCGAAACGCCGGTCCAGCACCATCAGATTGGTATTGGCAGTATCCCGTGCCACCAGACTGCGCAGGATCATCTGGCTGGCGAAGAAGGCGTCCACCTTGCCGTCGGCCACCTGCGCCACGCCTTCCGCCGGACTGGTCACGGTTTCCAGGTTGACCATCACCTTCATCAGACGCAGTTTTTCCCGCGCCCAGTCTTCCACGACCGACCCGCTCTGTACCGCAAAGTTGTGGGCTGCCAGGCCGCGGTTGAGTGTGGCGCGCCAGGTGGGTCCCGTCTCCTCCACTTCGCCGCTGAGCACCTTCACCAGCGCAATCGGTGCATCCTTGCGCAGCACCACGCCAATGCCGGCGGTATACACCGGCAGCGAGAATGCCACGCTCTGGCGGCGTTTCAGGGTTTCCACCATCGGGCTGCACAGCAGGTCAACGCCGCCGTCACGTACAACGCCGAGGGCTTTCCCCGGCGCCAATGGCACAAAGCGGACCTTGAGTGATGCCAGGCCCGGCTGGGTGCGCAGCTGTTCGGCAACCTTCTGGCACAGGTCGATGGCATAGCCCGAGGCGCCTTCACCCTCGGCGGAGGAGAAGGGCGGCTGGTCGGGCAGGTAGCCGAGGGTGAGGGTGCCGGTGGCGCGAATGCGCTCCAGGGTCTGGGCAGGGGCCAGCACTGGCAGGAGGGCGATCAGCAGCGCCGGGAGCCAGCGAATCGAGATTCCGTTCATGGCTGCTCCTCCAGGCCGAGGGAGCGCGTACGTGCAGCCCGCTCTTCGAGGAAACGGTCAGCGATGTAGCCGAACATCAGGTAGCCCACGGCGGTGACGATCATGCCGCCGAACACCGCCTCCGTGCCCGAGGCGTAGAGCGCATAGAAGCTGTAGGCCATGGCAATGAGCAGCACCACGACGTTGCGGTGGTGGGGGTAACCGGTCACCCCGGCTTTCTGCATGATCACCAGCAGCGCCGAGAGCGAGGTGATGTAGGGAACGATGTTGGTCACCGCCGCCAGGTTCACCAGCTTGCCGAACTGTTCCGAGGCATTGGGCGAAATGGTCGACACCGCCATCGCGCTCTGCAGCACGGCGTTGGCCACCAACCCGGCAATGGGCGCGCCCAGCAGGGTGACCCGGGAGAACAGCGCCGGGAACATGTGCTGGTCGGCGGTGACCTTGGCCGTCTGCGCCAGGGTGAACTGCCAGCCCAGCAGCGACCCGACGCAGGCCATCACCGCCAGGCCCATGATCAGGTCGCCCACCAGCGGGTTGAACATCTTCGCGTAGACGAAGGCGAACGGCGCACTGGAGTTGGCCAGTTCGGGGTTGGGCACGATGCCCATGATCACCGACGTGGACAGCACGTAGATCACCGCGGCGCCGAGGGTGCCCAGCAGGCACGCCAGCGGGACGTTGCGCTTGGGGTTCTCCACCGCATCGGAGTTCTGCGCGGCGGACTCCATGCCGAGGAAGGCCCAGAGGGTCAGGGGAATGCTCTGGGTGATGGCGTCGTTGGTGGAGATGCCATTGGGGTTCCAGGCTGCGCGGAAGATGTCGGCGTCGAACCAGAACCAGCCGATAACCGACAGCCCCGCCACCGGGATGATCACGCCCCAGACGGTGATCGAACCGATATGGCCGGTGATCTTCGGTCCGCCGAAGTTGGCCAGGGTGGTCAGCCAGATCAGCGCCACCGCACCGACGAACAGCGGAATGGCACCGCTACCCAGCCAGGGAAAGAACGGTGTGAGGTAGCCGACGGCGGAAATCGCGATGGCCACGTTGCCGATGGCCAGCGAGAGGAAATAGAGATAGGAACAGAGGAAGAAGGCCGACTTGCCATGGGCCTCTTCGGTATAGGCCGACATCCCGCCCGAGCGTGCGCAAAAGATGCCGCACTGGGCGAAGCAGTAGGCGATGGCCATGGAACCCACGGCGGTGATGATCCAGGACAGCAGCGAGATCGCGCCGAGCTGCGCCATGCTGGAGGGCAGCATGATGATGCCCGAGCCCATCATGTTGACCGACACGAGCGTGGTGAGGCCGGTCAGACCCATTTTCTTGCCGGGAGCCGTCATGCTGGAAACCTTCTGGAGGAGATATCTCCAGAAAGATAGGTGGCGTTGGACGATGCTGCTTCCCGGCCAGGAGTAGAATTCACTTCCCTGCAACATGCCGCCGCGAGCCGCCCATGTCTCTGCACCCCGACGATCTGGCCAGCATCACCGCCACCACGCTCGACGATTACAACCGCAACGCCGAAGGTTTCCGCGAAGGTACCCGCGACCACGATGTGAGCCAGAACATCGAGGCGCTCTTGCGGCACATCAGGGGCAATGCGCCGTTCACCCTCCTCGATTTCGGCTGCGGCCCCGGCCGCGATCTGCAGACCTTCACTCGCCTCGGCCATCACGCCATCGGCCTGGACGGCGCGCAGAGCTTCGTCGCCATGGCCCGTGTCGATTCCGGCTGCGAGGTCTGGCACCAGGACTTCCTCGCGCTTGATCTTCCTGCCGAACGCTTTGACGGCATCTTCGCCAACGCCAGCCTGTTCCACGTCCCGCGCCAGGAACTGCCCCGCGTCCTGCTCCAGCTGCACGCCGCGTTGAAGCCCGGCGGCGTGCTCTTCAGCTCCAACCCGCGGGGGCAGAACGACGAAGGCTGGAGCGGCAGCCGCTACGGTTCCTGGCACGATTACGAAAACTGGAAGGTCCTGCTTGAAGCAGCGGGTTTCGAGGAGTTGGAGCATTACTACCGCCCGGCGGGAATGCCGCGTGCGCAGCAGCCGTGGCTGGCGAGTGTGTGGCGCAAGAGTTAAGACTCGTAGGTTGTGGCTGAGCGATGCGAAGCCCAACGCTCATGGTCACGTCCGCGCGTTGGGCTTCGTTCCTCTGCCCAACCTACGGCAGGCCTGCGGCCTGCTTGGCGAATGAATTCGCCCCCACGAAAAGCTCAGATCCCTCCGCTTGGGCGTGCCTGGAATTCGTAGGTTGTGGCTGAGCGATGCGAAGCCCAACGATCATGGTCACGTCCGCGCGTTGGGCTTCGTTCCTCTGCCCAACCTACGGCAGGCCTGTGGCTTGCTCAGCGATTGAAATCGCCCCCACAAAAAGCTCAGGTCCCTGCCTGGCTTTCGTAGGTTGCGGCTGAGCTATGCGAAGCCCAACGCGCACGATCACCCCCCACAAATGCGGATGTAGCCCGTGCATCGGAGGCGTAGGGAGAGTCACCCCTCGCCCGCGTGCGGGAGAGGGGTCGGGGGAGAGGGCAAGGGGGCCAAACCGGACTATCCGATCAACCCTTGCGTGGAAGTCCCTTCGGCAGGTCTTTCCCCGCCTCGGGCACCTTGGGGTGGATGAGGGCCTGGCGGACCTTTTCGTAGTCGTCGTACGGCAGGCCGGCGCGGCTGAGCATTTCCAAGGCGAATTGCTTCACCTCGGCGTCGGTGTAGGGGCGTAGCTCGGGTTCGGGTTGGCTGGCGCAGCCGGCGAGGATCAGGGTCGTTACGGCCAGCGCAAGGATGTGAACATGCTTCATGTGGGTGTTCCCGAGCGGTGCTTGTGAATGCGTGCAGGCTACCAACCGCGGTAGGGGGCGAAAAATCATCCCCGTAGATAATGACTATTGCCTCAACCGCAAGGGTGTCGCGGTTGCGAGGCGATAGTGAGCAGGCTAACCTTCGATTCTTCAAATTCATCGGATGATTGGATGTTTGCCATGTCCGCGTCTTCTCTCAAGCGTTCCCTGGTGGATATCGCCCTGGAACAGATTCGCCAGCGCATCGACGACGGCACCTGGCCCCTGGGCCAGCGCCTGCCTCCCGAACCCGAACTGGCCGAGATCATCGGCATCAGCCGTAACACCGTACGTGAGGCGGTGCGCGTGCTGACCTTCTCCGGTGTGCTGGAAGTGCGCCAGGGCGACGGTACCTATGTGCGTGGTTGTGCCGACCCGCTCGGCACCATGCAGGCGCTGGCGCGCAGTTCGGTGGAGCAGGCGCTGGAGGCGCGGGGGATGATCGAGGTCGAGGCGTCGCGGCTGGCGGCCCTGCGTCGCACCGAAGACGACCTTGCCGCCCTGCGCGTGGCCCTGGCCGCGTCCGCCGCCCGTTCCAACTACGAAGATATCGACGACTACATCGTCCATGACCTGGCCTTCCACCAGCGGGTGGTGGACAGCGCCCACAACCCGGTGCTGAGCCAGCTGTATCGCTATTTCTCCCAGGTCATCCGCGTTGGCCTGGAGCGCACCATCTCCGATCCCGAGCGTGAACAGCCGAGTTTCGATCTGCACCGCGACCTGCTCGACGCCATCGAACGACAAGACGCGGACGCCGCCGCAGCGGCCAACCGTGCGTTGCTGATCTGACCTTCCTGGAGCTGCCTTGCATGAACGCCCCAAACCCAATGGATGACCCCAAGCCGGCCTGCCCGCCGGAAGAGCTGTTGATCGACGCCGAAGCTGACGACGAACCCCAGCCGCAAGCATTGCGCGGCAGCACTGTGCTGTTGCTGGTCGGCCTGGTGATGGTGGCGTTGAACCTGCGTCCGGCACTGTCCAGCCTGGCGCCGATGTTGAACATGGTGCGCGAGGCGACGGGCCTGTCGGCGACCGGCGCGGGCCTGCTGACCACCTTGCCGGTGCTCTGCCTCGGCCTGTTTGCGCCGCTGGCGCCGATGCTGGCGCGGCGTCTGGGCAGCGAGCGCACGGTGCTGCTGATCCTGCTCACCCTGGCCGTCGGCATCGTGCTGCGCAGCCTGTTCCCGGTAGCCGGGCTGTTCGTGGGCAGCCTGGTGGCGGGCGCGAGCATCGGCATCATCGGGGTACTGCTGCCGGGCATCGTCAAGCGCGACTTCCCACATATCGCCGGCACGATGACCGGGGTCTACACCATGGCGCTGTGCCTGGGCGCGGCGTTGGCCGCAGGCGCCACGGTGCCGCTGGCCGAGCTGCTGGATGATGCCTGGCAGCCGGCACTGGCCTTCTGGGCGCTGCCGGCGGTGCTCGCTGCGCTGATCTGGCTGCCCCAGGCTCGCCAGAGCCAGCATGCCCATCGCCAGGCCTACAAGGTGACCGGCCTGTGGCGCGACCCGCTGGCCTGGCAGGTGACCCTCTACATGGGGCTGCAGTCCTCACTGGCCTACATCGTGTTCGGCTGGTTGCCGTCGATCCTGATCGACCGTGGCCTCTCCGCGGTGCAAGCCGGACTGGTGCTGTCCGGTTCGGTGATGGTGCAGCTGATCAGCGCTCTCGGTGCGCCCTGGCTGGCCACCCGTGGCCGCGACCAGCGTCTGGCCGTGCTGCTGGTAATGGGCCTGACCCTCGCCGGCTTGCTGGGCATGCTCTATGCGCCGCTATCCGGTATCTGGGGCTGGGCCGCGGTGCTCGGGTTGGGGCAGGGCGGCACCTTCAGCATTGCCCTGGCGCTGATCGTGCTGCGCTCGAAGGACGCCCATGTCGCCGCTAACCTTTCCGGCATGGCCCAGGGTGTGGGCTACACGTTGGCGGCCATGGGCCCGCTGATGGTGGGCGTGGTGCACGACCTCACCGAAGGTTGGAGTGCGGTGGGGATCATCTTCGTGGTGATCAGCCTGGCCGCCACCGCGTTCGGTCTGGGCGCCGGTCGAAACCTGTATGTCGCGGCGCGCAGCGAGCATCTCTGAAGCCAGCTGGGTCATTTGTAGGATGTGGTAGAGCGAAGCGAAACCCATCAGCGTTGGTCGATGGGTTTCGCAAGCTCTACCCATCCTACGAAGAGGTGCCGCTTGCGGCTCAGGGCCGCCAGTTGGCGTTGAATTGTTCTGCCATCTTCTGCTCGCGGAAGCGCTCGACGATGAAGTCAATGAACACGCGGGTCTTGGCCGGTAGCAGTTTCTGCGCGCTGAAGTAGAGCGACAGGCTGCCGGTATCCACGTACCAGTCCGGCAGCACCCGTTCCAGGGCACCGCTGCGAAGGTGGGGCAGGGCGTGCACGGTGCTCACCAGGGTAACGCCGAGCCCTTGCATGGCTGCATGGCAGGCCGCTTCCGGGTCGGTCATGGCCATGCGCAGCTTCAGCTCGAAGGTGGCCTGGCGGTCGTCGCGGGTGCGCAATGGCCAGGCGCGAACGCGTCCGGTCTGCGGGGAGCGGATAAGGATGCCGTCGTGCCGGGCAAGGTCTTCCGGGGACCCGATGGCGGGGCTGCGCGCCAGGTAGTCCGCGGACGCCAGCAGCACCCGATGGGCTGGCCCGAGCTGACGCGCGATGACGCCGGGCGGCAGTTCGAAACCGCCGCCAATGGCCGCGTCGAAGCCTTCGCCAATGAGGTCCACGGGACGGTTGTCGAAGTGCCAGTCCGGGATGATCGCCGGGTAGCGGGCGAGGAACTCGCCGAGGTGCGGCAGGATGTAATCCCGGCCGAACGAAACGCCCATGCTCACCTTCAGGGTCCCCGCCGGTTGGCCCTGGCTGCTGGCGAGGTTCGCCACTGCGCCCTGGATGCTTGCCAGCCCGCCACTCACCTCCGCGAGAAAACGCTCACCGGCTTCGGTCAGCGTCAGGCGACGCGTGCTGCGCAGGAATAGCCGCACGCCGAGGTTCGACTCCAGCCGTGCCACGTTCTTGCCCACCGCTGCGGGCGTCAGGCCCAGGCGCCGAGCGGCTTCGGCGAAGCTGCCGGCCTCGGCTGCGCGGACGAAGCACTCGATGCTGCTGAGGGTTTCCATGGCATCTCCATAAACCATTGGTATCGACTGAATATAGTGATTGCCAGCTTATCGGTTGTGAATGCGGGGTGAATACTGGGGCCGTCTTCCACACCCACCCAGTTCCAGGAGATTCCCGATGAGCACTCTGAAAACCCTCGAAGGCAAGGTCGCATTCATCCAGGGCGGTTCCCGTGGTATCGGCGCTGCCATCGCCAAGCGCCTGGCCAATGACGGCGCCGCAGTAGCGCTGACTTACGCTGCTTCCGCCAGCAGCGCCCTTGAAGTCGTCCAGGCCATCGAAGCCGCCGGCGGCCGCGCCATCGCGATCAAGGCCGACAGCCGCGACGAAAAGGCCATCCGCGCCGCCATCCGCCACACCGTGGAAACCTACGGCCGACTCGACATCCTGGTGAACAACGCCGGCGTGCTGGCCGTGGCGCCCATCGAAGAGTTCAGCATCGATGACCTCGACCGCACCTTGGACGTCAACGTCCGGAGCGTGGTGATCGCCAGCCAGGAAGCGGCTCGTGTGATGGGCGAGGGCGGTCGCATCATCACCATCGGCAGCACCAACGCCGAACGCATGCCCTTTGCCGGTGGTTCGGTCTATGCCCTGAGCAAGGCGGCGGTAGCCGGTTTCACCAAGGGCCTGGCCCGCGACCTGGGCCCGCGCGGCATCACCGTCAACAACGTGCAGCCGGGCCCGGTGGACACCGAGATGAACCCCGATAACGGCGAGTTCGCCACCTCCCTCAAGCAACTGATGGCCCTGCCGCGTTACGGCCAGGCCGAGGAAATCGCCAGCTTCGTGGCTTACCTGGCGGGCCCGGAAGCCGGGTACATCACTGGTGCGAACCTGATGATCGATGGCGGGTTCTCGGCCTGACGGCGGGCATATGGTCCCCGTAGGATGGCGTAGAGCGAAGCGAAACCCATCAGCGATGGTCGATGGGTTTCGCGGGCTCTACCCATCCTACGAAAGCGCGGAGTCCGGGTTGGCACCGAGGGTGGAAATGAAGAGCGATTTCCACCCTACAAAAGCTGTATCAGGCGCTCGCGAAATGCCTGATCCGCTTCCTTCCCCCGCCCAGCCTGGAGGTTGTCCAGCATGTGACGGGGGTTTCCCGTTCCGGGGATGACGCAGGTCACCGCCGGGTGGCTGAGGCAGAACTTCAGCAGGAGTTGCGACCAGCTCGTGCAGTCGTACTCGGCGGCCCACTCCGGTACGGGCTGTTGCAACAGGTTGCGCAGCAGGTTGCCGCCGCCGAAGGGACGGTTGATCAACACTGCCGTGCCGCGATCCCGGGCCAGGGGCAGGATGCGCTCCTCGGCGTCGCGGTCGTCGAGGGCGTAGTCGACCTGCAGGAAGTCCAACTGCTCGGCGCGCAGCACTTTCTCCAGATGGTCGTAGGCGCTCGAGGTGTAGTGGGTGACGCCCAGGTAGCGGATGCGGCCTTCCTCTTTCCATTGGCGCAGGGTCTTCAGGTGCTCTTGCCAGTCCACCAGGTTGTGCACCTGCATCAGGTCGATGCGCTGGCGCTGCAACAGGCGCATCGAGTGCTGCATCTGCTCCACGCCGTGCTGGCGACCCTGGGTCCAGACTTTGGTGGCGACGAAGGCGCGGTCGTGTGCCTTGAGCTCGTTGAGCAGGCCGCCGACCACTTCTTCCGCTTGCCCGTACATGGGCGAACTGTCGATCACCGAGCCCCCGCCTGCGAACAGTTCTTCCAGCACCTTGCGGCAGTCGGCCCAGGCTTCGGTGGCATTACGGGAGATGTCGAAGCCTCGGTAAGTGCCGATGCCGATCACCGGCAACTGCTCACCGCTGGAGGGAATGGCGCGGCGGCGCAGGGGCTGCTGACCCATGTCCGCACCCAGGCTGAAGGGGCTCATGGCCAGGAGCGCGGTGCCGGCGCTGAGGCGGAGGAATTCGGCGCGGGTGATGCCGGTTCTCATGGTTGGACCTCCTGCGGGTTGGCTGTCTGTTCATGGTGACGGCCGAGGCGCCAGCCCACTGCGCTCCAGGCGAGGGCCACGCCGGCACCCACCAGGGCCACCAGCGCAGCGCCGAGGCCGATGGCGTCGAGCAGGGCCTTGAGCCAGGCGCTGACGGCATCGCCTCCGCGATAGACCACGGTGTCGATGAAGTTTTTCGCCCGGTATTTCTGCTGGGCGCCGAGCGGCACGAAGAGCATTTCCCGCCCCGGCCGCACGAAGGCGTATTCCCCCACCCGGCGCAGCACCATGACCGCCGCCAGTACGGCGAACTGCGGCAGCAGCGCGAGGGCGAGGAAGCCCAGCGTCACCAACAGGGGTACTACCGCCAGTAGCGCGCCGACACCGAAGCGCTGGGCCACGCGCCCGGCGATGAACAACTGGCAGGCGAGGGAGAGGGCCTGCACGGTGAAGTCGATCAGGGCGAAGACGCGGACCTGCTGCTGGCTATCGGGGAACAGCGCGGCCACCAGACGGGCCTGCTCGAAGTATAGGAAGGTGCTGGTGCAGGACAGCAGCAGGACGAAAACACAGATGCCCAGCAGATAGGGCGAGCCCAGCACCAGGCTGATGCCGGCGAAGGGATTGCCGGGCACCGGGCGTTCCGGTGGTTCGCTCTCCACGCCCGGTCGCCCGGCGCCACCCATTGCGCGCCAGGTCATCAGGTAGCGGCGCAGGACGAGAGTGGGCAACAGGAAAAGTGCGGCCAGTACCAGCAGACCGGCAGTGCCCGCGTGACTGACCAGCAGTCCTCCCAGCAGCGGACCGATCAGGCCACCCAGGCTGGCGCCCGCGGCGATGGACGGGAACAGCCGTTTGGATTGCCGACGGTCGAACACATCGGCCAGTAGGCTCCAGGCCAGGGACACCACGAACAGGTTGTAGACCGACAACCAGACGTAGAAGGCGCGCGCCACCCACAGCGGGTCCGACGTGCGCCACAGCAGCCAGGCGAAACCCAGCAGGTTGCTGGCGAAGAACAGGTAGACGCAGTCGAGGAAGATCCGCCGCGGAACCCGCGCATTCAGCCAGCCGTAGGCAGGGACTGCCAGTAGCATGGTGACGAAGGTGGCGCTGAACAGCCATTGCAGGTTCTCCACGCCGCCGGCGATGCCCATGGTTTCGCGCACCGGCCGCAGCATGAAGTAGCCGCCGAACAGGCACAGCAGCAGGGCGAAGGCGGCGAGGGCCGGGGCCAGTTCACCGGCCCTGGCATGGATGGCGCGGTGGAGCGGGGACATGGCGGTGGTTCGTGTGGGGGTGTCTGGAGGTTTTAGACCATGGCGGGGCGGGGTGCTGGTATTGGCCGTTGCGGGGATAGTGGGGCGCGCTTTGTTGTGGGGGCGATTTCAATCGCTGAGCAGGCCGAAGGTCTGCCATTCGGGATCTGGTGGGGGCAGCTGCGCTGCCCTTAGCGAATGAATTCGCCCCCACAAGTTTCAGTCCGCCCCAGGGGCTCGATCAAAGCCCGTACTTCTTCACCTTGTCGAACAGCGTGGTCTTGGCCATGCCGAGGGCGATGCAGGCCTGGCTGAGGTTGCCGCCGTGGCGTTCGAGGGCGGCGCTGAGGAGGGATTTTTCGAAAGCTTCCACCGCTTCGGCGAAACGCGGTTCGTTGCCGTCCGGGGTCTGGCCGCTTTTCTTGAATACCGGCAGTCCGAGGGCAAAGCGTTCGGCGACGTTGCGCAGTTCTCGCACGTTACCGGGCCAGTCGTGGGCCATCAGCGCGGAGACGGTGGCGTTGTCCAGCTCGGGGGCGGCGCGATCGAAGCGCAAGGTGGAGAGCTGCAGGAAGTGCTCGAACAGCAGCAGGATATCTTCGCGGCGATCACGTAGCGGCGGCAGTTCCAGGGTGACCACGTTGAGGCGGTAGTAGAGGTCACTGCGGAAACGGCCCGCGCGGCCTTCTTCGTCCAGGTCGAACTTGGTGGCAGCGATCACCCGGCAATCCACCGGGATCGGCTGGTTGGAGCCGAGGCGTTCCAGGGTCTGCTCCTGGAGCACGCGGAGGAACTTGATCTGCAGGTTGAGCGGCATGCTCTCGATTTCGTCGAGGAACAGGGTGCCCTGGTGGGCGTGCTCGATCTTGCCGATACGACGCTTGCCGGCACCCGTGAAGGCATGGGCCTCGTGGCCGAAGATTTCGCTGTCGAACAGGTTCTCCGGCAGGCCACCGCAGTTGAGGGCGACGAACTGTTTCGACTGGCGCCGGCTGAAGTCGTGCAGGCAACGGGCGACCAGTTCCTTGCCGGTGCCGGTCTCGCCTTCGATCAGCACATTGGCCGAGGTGTCGGCGACGTTGGCGATCAGTTCGCGCAGGGCCTGGATGGCCGGCGAGCGTCCGATGATGCGCTGCTCCAGAGACTGCCGGCCGGCCAGTTGCCGGCGCAGGCTCGACACTTCGCGGGCCAGCGCGCGCTGTTCCAGGGCGCGGCGCGCGACGTCCACCAGGCGCTCGGGAGAGAAAGGTTTCTCCATGAAGTCGTAAGCGCCGTCGCGCATGGCCTGGACCGCCATGGTGATGTCGCCGTGGCCGGTGATCAGCACCACCGGCAGGCTGCGGTCGCGGGACTTCAGGCGCTCCAGCAGCGTCAGGCCATCCATGCCGGGCAGGCGGATGTCGCTGATGACGATGCCGGCGAAGTCCTCGCCCACCTGGGCCATGGCTTCTTCGGCGCTGCCGACGCCGATGCTGGGGATGTCTTCCAGGGCCAGCGCCTGCTGGCAACCCATCAGGACGTGGGGGTCGTCTTCGACGATGAGGACGCTGAGGGGCTCGGTCATGGGGCTGGGCTCACGGATTCGTCGGGGCTTTCCAGCAGCGGCAGGCAGAGCTCGAAGGCAGTGCCGCCGCTTTCCGGGTGATGGGCCGCCAGGCTCCCGCCAGCGGCCGTGGCCAGGCTGGCGGAAAGGGTCAGGCCAAGGCCCAGGCCGTGTTCGCCGGGCTTGGTGGTGAAGAAGGGTTCGAACAGGTGCTGGCGGTTGGCCGGGTCGATGCCGGGGCCGTTGTCGCGAACCTGCAGGCGATAGTTGCCGCCGTCGGCCGCGCCGCTGAGCCAGAGCTGGCAGTCGGGCTGGCCGGACATGGCGTCCAGGGCGTTGGCGATGAGGTTGACCAGGATCTGTTCCAGGCGGGTCTGGTCGATGGCCAGCAGCACGTCGGCGAAGTCGCGGTGCAGCGTGAGCGGCGTACGTTCCAGGCGGGTGTGCAGGAGGAAGAGGGCGGCATCCACCGCCTTGCCCAGGTGCGCCACGCCGTGGTCATCGGAGCGCCGGGCGAAGGCGCGCAGGCTGGCGGTGATGCGGCCCATGCGGTCGACCAGCTCGTTGATCGCCGCGAGGTTGGTGCTGGCAGTGTCCAGGGCGCCGCGCGCCAGGAAGCGCACCGTGTTGCCGGAGAGAGTGCGCAGCGCGGCCAAGGGCTGGTTGAGTTCGTGGGCGATGCTGGTGGACATCTGCCCGATCACCGCCAGCTTGCCAGCCTGCACCAACCCGTCCTGGGCCTTGCGCAGGTTGTCTTCGGTCTGCTTGCGTTCGCGGATTTCCGCCAGCAGGCGGCTGTTGCTGGCGCGCAGGTCCTGGGTGCGTTCGGCGATCTTGCGTTCCAGCTCGTTGTTGGCTGCCAGCAGTGCTTCGCGGGCTGCGAGGCGGGTGGCGATGACCTTGCGCCGCTCGTTCCAGGCGATCAGCAGGAAGGCCAGCAGGGCGAATCCGACGGCGGCGAGCATGCCCTGGATCACCGCTTCGCGGCGCAGATCGGCGAGTGGCGAGAGCAGGGTGAAATGCCAGGGCGTGTCATTCAGGGTGCGGGTCTGCGCGAGGTAGGCGATTTCGCCTTCCTGTTCGCCCTGGGGACCGCTGGCTGCGAAGCTGATGGCCTCCAGGCCTTCGCCCAGCACTTCGCGGGAGCGCGGCTCCCATTCGTTCAACGCCCACCAGTAGTACTGCAGGCTGCGGGCCAGGCGTTCCTTGTCCTCGGCCGAGAGCGGGCGCACGGCCTTCATGCGCAGGGCCGGGTCGCTGGAGAGGATGATGATGCCGTTCTCGTCGCTGACGAAGGCTTGCAGGCGGGCCTTTTCCCAGCGTTCCTGCAGGGCTTCGAGCTTCACCTTGACCACCGCCACGCCGATGATCCGGCCCTGGTAGCGCAAGCCGTGGGCCAGGTAGTAACCGGCCTCGCCGGTGGTGCTGCCGATGCCATAGAAGCGGCCGGGCCTGCCTTGCACGGCCTCCTGGAAATAGGCGCGGAAGGCCAGGTCTTCGCCCAGGTAGCTGTCGGTGTCGCGCCAGTTACTGGTGGCCAGCACGCGGCCGTTGGTGTCCAGCAGGTAGATGGCGCGGGCGCCGCTGCGGCGGTTCAGGCCTTCGAGGTAGTCGTTGACCAGGTTGCGCCGGTAGGGCGTGGGGTTCAGCAGCAGGTGGCTGACGCTGGACTCCAACTCCAGCAGGCTGGGCAGGTAGGTGTAGCGGTTGATCTCGCTTTCCACGGCGCGGGCGTGGAGTTCGAGCTGGCGCTCGCCGTTATCCCGCAGCTGGCGGATGCCGGACACTTCGCTGAGGTGATAGCCGATGTAGCCGAAGCCCAGCATGCACAGGAGCAGCAGCAGGAACAGCAGGAAATGGCGGAACAGGCGCGGTTTCACGGTCAATGCGGGCGGCACGGCGCGGAGGCTGGCGGGAGGGCATTGCATCATAGACATCCGGGCCGTTCCAGTCGGCGCCACGTACGGGCGCCGAGTGGTGGAGTAAGGGCGGAGCGATGTAGGAGCGAGCTTGCTCGCGAATCGCCGTGCACGTTTCGCCAGCAAGCTGGCTCCTACAAGAGCCGCTTAGTGCTGGAGGATCTTCGCGAGGAACTGCTGGGCGCGGTCGGAGCGGGCGCTGACGTCACCGAAGAACTCATTCTTGGCGCAGTCTTCGACGATCTGCCCGCGGTCCATGAAGATCACCCGGTCGGCGACCTTGCGGGCGAAGCCCATCTCGTGGGTCACGCACATCATGGTCATGCCTTCCTGGGCCAGCTCGACCATCACGTCCAGCACTTCGTTGACCATTTCCGGGTCCAGCGCCGAGGTGGGTTCGTCGAACAGCATCACCACCGGGTCCATGGCCAGGGCGCGGGCGATGGCGACGCGCTGCTGCTGGCCGCCGGAGAGCTGGCCGGGGTGCTTGTGGGCATGGGCCTTGAGGCCGACGCGGTCGAGCAGCTTGAGGCCTTTCTCCAGGGCCTCGTCCTTGTTGCGGCCGAGCACCTTGGTCTGGGCTATGGTCAGGTTCTCGGTGATGGACAGGTGCGGGAACAGCTCGAAGTGCTGGAACACCATGCCGACGCGGGAACGCAGCTTGGGCAGGTTGGTGGCCTTGTCGGCGATGGACGTGCCGTCGACCACGATGTCGCCTTTCTGGAAAGGCTCCAGGGCGTTCACGCACTTGATCAGGGTGGATTTGCCCGAGCCCGACGGGCCGCACACCACCACCACTTCACCTTTCTTCACATTGGTGCTGCAGTCGGTCAGCACCTGGAAGTCCCCGTACCACTTGTTGACGTTCTTGATGGAAATCATACGGCTAACCTTTTCTGCAGGAGTTTGACCAACTGGGAAGCGATGAAGCTGACGCTGAAGTAGACCAGGCCGGCGAAGATCAGGAACTCGTGGGGCTGGCCGATGATGTCGCCACGGGAACGGGCGGCGTTGAGGAAGTCCATCAGGCCCACGGTGTAAACCAGCGAGGTGTCCTGGAACAGGATGATGCTCTGCTGCAGCAGCAGCGGGGTCATCTTGCGGAAGGCCTGGGGCAGGATGATCAGGCGCATGCTCTGGCTGTAGGTCATGCCGAGGGCCGAGGCCGCACCCATCTGGCCTTTCGGGATGGCCTGGATGCCGGCGCGGACGATTTCGCAGAAGTACGCCGCCTCGAACATCATGAAGGCCACCAGGCACGAGGTGAACGCACCCACGGGCGTGTCTTCACCGGTGATGGCGCGCAGCAGGAAGGGCACCGCGAAGTAGAACCAGGTGATCACCAGCAGCAGCGGGATGGAGCGGAAGTAGTTGACGTACAACCCGGCAATCTTCGACATCATCGGGTTGTGCGACAGGCGCATGAGGGCCAGGAGGGTGCCCAGCGCCACGCCACCGAAGACGCCCAGCACCATCAGCTTGAGGGTCATCAGCAGGCCGTCTGCAAGGCCCGGCAGGGCAGGGATGATCGCGGAGAAATCCATCATTTACCCCCTACGGAAATCAGGCCGGGCACTGCCACTTTCCGCTCCACGGTGCGCATGATCAGCATCAGGCTCATGTTCAGGGTGAAGTAGATCAGGGTGGCCAGGGTGAAGGCTTCGAACAGGTTCGCGGAGAACTCGGCGGTCTGCTTGGTCTGCGCCAGCAGCTCCATCAGACCGATCAGCGACGCCACCGAAGAGTTCTTGAAGATGTTGAGGAACTCGCTGGTGAGCGGCGGGATGATGATGCGGAAGGCCTGGGGCAGCAGTACGTAGCGGTATATCTGCGGCAGGCGGAAGCCCATGGCGCGGGCGGCGCCGAGCTGGCCCTTGGGCAATGCCTGGATACCGGTGCGCACTTGTTCGCAGACGCGGGCGGCGGTGAACAAACCGAGGCAGATAACCACGCTGAGGTAGGCCGAAGTGGCCGGATTGAGGTCTTGCTTGAACCAGATTTCCAGCGGTTCGGGCAGCAGGTCCGGCACCAGGAAGTACCAAAGGAACAGCTGCACCAGCAGCGGCACGTTACGGAAGATTTCCACGTAGACGGTGGCGATGCCGGAAACCCAGCGGTTCGGCACAGTGCGCATCACGCCGAGCAGCGCGCCCAGCAGCAAGGCGATGATCCAGGCCGCCAGGGCGATGGCGATGGTCCAGCCCAGGCCGGTTACGAACCAGTCCAGGTAGATCTCGCTGCCGATCCCGGTGGACTTGAAGAACACGCTCCAGTCCCAGTTGTAATTCATCAGGGTTGTCCCCTATCAGGTCGATCGTTCTGCGATGAAGGCAGTGGAAGGGAGTGGCTGTCAGGAGTACGGCGATATTTCAGGCCGACTTCGGACAGCTCCCTCTCCCTCTGGGAGAGGGTTGGGGTGAGGGAAGCCTAACTGCGTGCGTTCTCCAACACCCCTCACCCCCGGCCCCTCTCCCTCTGGGAGAAGGGAGCAAGGCGTCAGATTTCTTCAGCCGACTTGTCGGAGGGGTTGGCGACCAGCTTTTTCAGCTCTTCGCTCATGGGGAAGTTCAGGTTCAGGCCCTTCGGCGGGATGGGCTGGGTGAACCATTTGTCGTAGATGCCGTTGATTTCGCCGGAGGCGAAGGTGTCGGCGATGGCCTTGTCGACCACTTTCTTGAAGGCTTCGTCGTCCTTGCGAACCATGCAGCCGTAGATTTCGAAGGACTGCGGCTTGCCGGTCACGACCCAGTCATCGGGCTTCTTGGCCTTGGCCATTTCACCGTAGAGCAGGGCGTCGTCCATCATGAAGGCCACCGCGCGGCCGGATTCGAGCATCAGGAAGGACTCGCCGTGGTCCTTGGCCGAGATGATGTTCATGCCCATCTGCTTCTCGGCGTTCATGGACTTGAGCAGGCGCTCGGACGTGGTGCCGGCGGTGGTCACGACGTTCTTGCCTTTCAGGTCTTCGAACTCGTTGATGCTGGCGCTCTTCTTGGACAGCAGGCGGGTGCCCACTTCGAAGATGCCCACGGAGAAGCCGACCTGCTTCTGGCGCTCGAGATTGTTGGTGGTGGAACCGCACTCGATGTCGACGGTGCCGTTCTGCACCAGCGGGATACGGGTCTGGGAGGTCACCAGGTTGTAGCGGACCTTCAGTTCCGGCAGGCCCAGTTCCTGCTTGATGGCCTCGACCACTTTCAGCTGGAGGTCATGGGAGTAGCCGATGGGCTTGCCCGGCTCGGTGCCGAGGTAGGAGAAGGGGATGGAGGCGTCACGGTGACCGAGGGTGATGGTGCCGGTCTCCTTGATCTTCTTCAGGGTACCGGTCAGCTCGGCGGCGAAGGCCGGAGCGGAAATCAGGGTTGCTGCGATAGCGGTGGCCAGAACCTTGGGGAGCATACGCATGAACGACAGTCCTCGATGTTGTTTGTTCTTATCGGCGCGTTAGGAATTCGCGTCCGTCGGGGATCTGTATTGGCAGAATGCGTGCCAGCTGTATGGCGGTCTGATTATTTTATCAAGTTATTGAAATTAAAGGATTTTATATTGATAGGAGGCTATCTGGATTTGCGCCTTGTCCGGGCTTCCGAATATGCGCTCCGAATGGCGTTCGGGTTTCCGAACGAGTGACTTTGTGGTCATGTTTGGAGGGGGGAGTGCCGGGGATCTCCGTGTGCTTTGCATCGTTGGGCTTCGTTCCTCTGCCCAACCTACGGCAGGACTGCGTCCTGCTTGGCGAATGAATTCGCCCCTACAAGGAAAGGCAGGTCCGTGTTTTGTGGGGGCGAATTCATTCGCTGAGGGCGGCGGAGCTGCCCCCCTGATAATCAGCAGGGCAGCCCTCCGGTCTGCTTTGCGATTGAAATCGCCCCCACAAGTAGAAGCACTCCGATCAATCAACCGCCTTGGACACTTCCACCGTCCTTGGTTTCGGCGCGAACTTCGCGGCCAGGCGCATGGAGGTGGTGACCAGGCGCTGGTAGAGGGTCGGCAGCAGGCGCTGCATGCCATCCAGCGCCCAGGCATCGGCGCCGATGAGAATGCGTCGACCGTCGCGCAGCACGCCGCGCAGGATCACCTCTGCTGCCTTGTCCGGACTGGTCCGCAGCAACTGGTCGTTGAACTGTTGGCGGGCGCGGCTGGATTCCTGGCCGGTGACCTTGGCCAGGCTGTCGTTCATTCGCGCCGTCTTGGCGATGTTGGTGCGGATGCCGCCGGGGTGCACGCAACTGGCCGATACCCCGCAGCCTTCCATGTCCAGCTCCTGGCGCAGTGATTCGGTGAAACCGCGCACGGCGAACTTGGTGGCGTTGTAGGCGCTCATGCCGGGCTGGGCGAACAGGCCGAACACGCTGGAGACGTTGACCACATGACCTTCGCCGCTGGCCTTGAGGTGCGGCAGAAAGGCCTTGGTGCCATACACCACGCCCCAGAAGTTGATGCTCATGATCCACTCGTATTCCGAGTAGTCACTGCCATCCACGGTGCCGGCGTGGGCGACACCGGCGTTGTTGAAGATCAGGTTGACGCGGCCGTGGTCCAGCACCACCTGTTCGGCCCAGGCGTGCACGGCGTCGCGGTTGGCGACATCGACGCGGGTCTCGGTGACCTGCACGCCCAGCTTGCGCGCCATGGCGGCGGTGTCGGCCAGGCCCTCGGCGTTCACGTCGGCGAGAGCCAGGTGGCAGCCCTGGCGGGCGAGGGCGCAGGCGAGGGCACGGCCGATGCCGGAACCGGCGCCGGTGACAGCGGCGACTTTGTTCTCGAAGGATTTCATGCTGGTACCTCTTGATTAGCCATCAGCAGCGGGCCCTGGGCGGCGTGCACCGGCACGCTGCGGCTGAAATGGTAGGCCGCGGGGTCGAAGTTGCGGGTCAGCAGGCGGTAGCGCCAGGTGAAGCCGGGCCATACGGTGCAGTTGCGTCCGGTCACCGGGTGCAGGTACCAGCTCTTGCAACCGCCGGCATTCCACACGGTGTTGCCCAGGCTGCCCTGGAGCTTGCCGTTGAACCTGTCCTGCACCTCGCGTTTGACCTCCAAGCTGCGCAGGCGGCGTTCGTCCAGCAGCCGGAGGGCGCCGAGCACGTAATGGATCTGCGATTCGATCATGTAGACCATGGAGTTATGGCCGAGCCCCGTGTTCGGCCCCATCAGGAAGAACAGGTTCGGGAAACCGGCGGTAAGGGTGCCTTTGTAGGCTTCGGGGCCCTGCGACCAGGTGTCCAGCAGGTCGACGCCGTTGCGGCCGAAGACCACGCCGCGGGGCAGCGGATCGCTGGGGGTGAAGCCGGTGCCGAAGATGATGGCGTCGATCTGGCGTTCCGTGCCGTCGGCGGTGACGATGCTGTTCGCGCGGATTTCGCGGATGCCGTTGGTGATCACGTCGACGTTGGGCTGGGTCAGGGCCGGGTAGTAGTCATTGGAGATCAGCACCCGCTTGCAGCCCATGGTGTAGTCCGGCGTGACCTTGGCGCGTAGCACCGGGTCCTTGATCTTGCGCTTGATGTAGCTCTTGGCGACCCATTCGGCGAGCTTCATCACCTTCGGCGTCAGGGCGAAGCCCACCACGCGGCTTTCGAGGATGGCGTAGATGCCGCCGCGCCAGAGCTTCTGCAGGAAGGGGAAGCGCTTGAAGCGGGAGCGCTCGCCTTCGCTGATGGCGCGGTCGGGCTTGGGCATGATCCAGGGCGCGGTGCGTTGATAGAGGTCGAGCTGGGCGACCTGCTTCTGGATCTGCGGCACGAACTGGATGCTGGAGGCGCCGGTGCCGACTACCGCCACGCGTTTGCCGGTCAGGTCGTAGTCATGGTTCCACTGCTGGGAGTGGAAGCGCGTGCCCTTGAACTTCTCCAGGCCCTTCAGTGCCGGGGTCGCGGGGGTGGACAGCGCGCCCATGCCGGATACCACGAACTGCGCGCTGTAGTGATTGCCGGCGGCATCCTCTATCTGCCACAGCTCGTCCACGTCGTTCCAGGCCAGGCGGGTGATCTCGGTGCCCAGCAGGGTCTTGTCCTGCAGCCGGTACTTTTCCCAGCAGCCTTCCAGGTAGGTCTTGATCTCCTCCTGTTTGGCGAACATGCGCGTCCAGTTCGGGTTCGGCTCGAACGAGAAGGAATACAGGTGCGATTGCACGTCGCAGCCGCAACCCGGGTAGTTGTTCACTCGCCAGGTGCCGCCGATGCCGGGCTCCTTTTCGAATACGAGGAAATCGTTCTCGCCTTTCTGCTTCAGGCGGATCGCCATGCCGAGGCCGGAGAAACCGGAACCTATGATGGCGATCTTGCAATGGCGGGCAGAGGGTCGGGGTGACGCAGTCATTGGCCGGGCTCCTGTTCTTATTAATTGCGGCGTATACAGCTGTATACCAAGGTAGACATCTGTATACTCGCCGGCAATCCAACGTCGTCACAACCAACCTTAGGTAGGGCCAGAAATGAATTCCGCCAGCGGTGACGAGCCCCAGTCGCCAGAACGAACGCCCGATGCCCCCGGCAAGCGCCTGCTCATGGAAGCGGCGCTGCGCCTGGGTTCCCAGAGCCGCAGCCTCGCCAGCGTGGGGTTGCGCGAGCTGGCGCGGGAGGCCGGGCTGAACCCGAATACCTTCTACCGCCACTTCAAGGATGTGGAGGACCTGGGCCTGGCCATCATCCGCAACATCGCCACCCAACTCCGCCAGCCGCTGCGCGACCTGCGACGCGAGGCGGCTGCCCGAGCCGTGCAGGGCGATGGCGGACTGTTGCCGAAGCTGATGGGGATCGACCTGGGCCGTGGGCGGCGCGTCTGCCATGAGACGGTGCATCTGTTCTTCGACTTCGTCGACGACAACGCCGAGGCGTTCGTCATTGGCGTGCGCGAGCTGCATGGCGCTTCCCCGGTGCTGCGGGAGGCCCTGCGCGAGGTGATGGAAGACTTCGCCGCCGATATGGCCGAAGACGTTCGCGAGTACAAGCTGCTGCCGACGCTGGTGGCCGAGCCGGTGGTGCGGCGCGTGTCGCGGCTGGTCAGTCGCAACCTGTTCCAGATGTCACTGGACTACATCGGTGAACCGGAGCGCCGCGAGGCGATTCGTGCGGAGGCGGTGGAGCAGGTGTTGTTCCTCTTCACCGGTGCCAGCGTGTTGCAGGCGGTGGGGGCACTGTAGGGGCGAATTCATTCGCCAAGCAGGCCGAAGGTCTGCCCTGATCCATTGGGGACGCTACGCGCCCCTTGGCGAATGAATTCGCCCCCACACGAGCCCTTCACTCCTCGTTCTGCTCCACCGTCGCGCTCTCTTCCTTGGCCTTGGCCAGGCTGTGGTGCAGGAAGGCCTGGGCGATCACGGCGCGGAGCTGGTCGTCGTCCCAGGGCTTGGTGAGGAACTTGTAGATGGCACCCTGGTTGATGGCGTCGGTGACGGACTTCAGGTCGGTGTAGCCGGACAGCACGATGCGAATGGTGTCGGGGTAGAGGTCCTTGACCCGGCTGAGGAACTCGGTGCCGTTCATTTCCGGCATGCGCTGGTCGGACAGGATCACCTGGATGTCGTGCTTGGCCAGTTGCGCGAAGGCGTCCTGGGCGCGGGTGGCGGTGAGTATCTGGTAGCCGTCGCGGCGCAGCACGCGGGTCAGTGCGCGGAGGATGTTTTCCTCGTCGTCCAGCAGCAACAGGGTCTGCGTGTTGCTGGTGCCGGAGCGGGTATCCAGGTAGGACGCCGGGCTCTTGTGGTGCTCGTGAAGGAACTGGTCGAGCTGCTCGAAGGGCATGGGGCGGGCGAAGTAGTAGCCCTGGAACTCGTCGCAGTGGCTCTTCTTCAGGAAGGCGAACTGGGACTCGCTCTCCACGCCTTCGGCGATCACCCGCAGGCGCAGGTGGTGGGCCATGGAGATGATGCCCTGGGTGATGGCCGCATCGTGCCGGTCACTGATGATTTCCTGGACGAAGGCACGGTCGATCTTCACTTTGTCGATGGGCAGGCGCTTGAGGTAGTTGAGGCTGGAGAAGCCGGTGCCGAAATCGTCGATCGACAGGCGCACGCCCAGTGCCTTGAGTGCCTGCAGGGTGGCGATGGCGCGCTCGGCGTTGTCCAGCAGCACGGTTTCGGTGATCTCCAGTTCCAGCAGTTCGGCCGGCAAGCGGGTTTCCTCGAGGACGCGCCGCACACTGTCGACGAAGATGTTGCGCTGGAAGTGCACCGCCGAGATGTTCACCGCCACCACCGTGCCGGTCATGCCCCGGTCCAGCAGTTCGCGGCAGTCGCGGCAGGCGGTGGCGAGCACCCATTCGCTCAGGGGAATGATCTGCCCGGTGTCTTCTGCCACCGGTACGAACTGCGACGGCGAGATGAAGCCGAGCAGCGGGTGCTGCCAGCGCAGCAGGGCTTCGAAGCCGGTGACGCGGCCATTCCGACCATCGATCTGCGGCTGGTAATAGAGCATGAAGGCGTTGGCTTCGAGGGCCTTCTGCAACTCGTTGCGCAGGGTCACGCGCTCGCTGACCTTCTGTTCCAGGTCGGTGGTGTACCACTGGTAGCAGTTGCGTCCCTGCTGCTTGGCCTTGTACATCGCCAGGTCGGCCTGCTGGATCAGTTGCATGGGCTGCTGGATGCCTTTCTCGCTCACGGCGATACCCAGGCTGGCAGTGATGTGAATTTCGCTGCCGGCGATGGGGTAGGGGCGGGCGATGCAGTCGATGACCCGCTCGGCCACTTGCAGCACGTCTTCCTCACGGGCCAGGTCCGGCAGGATGAGGATGAACTCGTCGCCACCCAGGCGCGCCACGGTGTCGCCGGGGCGAACCTGCTGGGTCAGCCGTCGCGCCACCTCCACCAGTATCTGGTCGCCAATCCCGTGGCCCATGGAGTCGTTGATCGGCTTGAAGCCATCGAGGTCGATGAACATCACCGCCAGCTTGCGCTGGTAGCGCTGGCTGATCTGGCAGCCCTGGCGCAGACGGTCTTCCAGCAGGGAGCGGTTGGGCAGGCCGGTGAGCACGTCGTGGCTGGCGTTGTAGGCCAGTTCGGACTCCACCCGTTTCTGTTCGGAGATGTCGTTCTGCACGCCGATGAAGTGGGTGATCTCGCCGTGCTCGTTGGGCACGGGGGCGATATAGAGGTCGTTCCAGAAGGGCGTACCGTCCTTGCGGAAGTTGCGCAGCACCACGTGGACTTCACGCTTCTCCGCCAGTGCGTGGCGGATCTCGGCGATGCCGGCCTGCTCGTGGTCCGCGCCCTGGAGGAAGCGGCAGTTGCGCCCCATGGCCTCGGCTGCGCTGTAGCCGGTGATGCGTTCGAAGGCCGGGTTGACGTAGACCACCGGCAGGTTTTCGTCGGTGGCATCGCAGATCATCGCGCCGTTGTAGCTGGCCTCGATGCTGCGCTGGAGGATGCGCAACTGTTTCTCCGACTCCTTGGCGCGGCTGATGTCGCGGAAGGCGATGACCCAGCCACCGAGGGTCTGTGCATGCAGGAGCGGCGCGCAGTCGTAGGCGATATGGCGCTCGCCGCCCAGGCTGACTTCGCCATGGCGGCCACTGGTGGCCGGGGCGCTGTAGAGGTCCAGTGGCAGGTGATCGACCAGGGCCTGGCCGAGCAGGACCTCGGGACGCTGGCCGAGCAGGTCGGCGGCGGCCGGGTTGACGAAGTTCAGCCGCCCTTGGCGATCCACCGCCAGCAGGCCCTCGCCGACGCTGTTGGTGATGGCCGAGGTGAAGTCCAGTTGCTCCTGCAGGCGTTGTTCGCCGGAAAGCACCTGTTGCACCAGGCGGATGTTTTCCAGCGCCGCCAAGGCCATCTGGGCGAATTGCTGGGCAATCGCCAGGTCGTCCTGGTTGAAGTCGCCGTCGTACTTGTCGGACAGCTGGATCAGGCCCAGATGACGGCCACCGTGGTCGATCAGCGGCACTGCCAGCCAGCCTTGCAACGGCAGCTGGCCGCTGCCCGCATCGCCGGCCGTATCCAGCTCGGCGCGCGTCAGCAACACCGGCTGATTGCCGACGCAGGTCCGGGCATAGAGTGCGATGCCTTCGGCGGGCAACTGCGGCGTCTGCCAGGCCTGGTACTTGGGGGATAGCGAGAAGGCGGCCGGACCCTGGCCGTCGCCGAGGTCGATCAGGGACTGGTGGGCGCCCACCAGCAGGCGCAGTTGCTCGCACATGAAATCCAGCAGGGTGCGGGTGTCGAGAATGCCGCCGATGCGCAGCGCGGTGTCGCTCAGGCCGTGCAGGAGCAACGCCTTGCGCTCCGACTGGACCAGGGTGTCCTGCAGGGCGCGGGTCATGCGGTTGCGTTCGCCGATGTTCTTGGCAATGCCGAATACCCCGACGATCTGCCCCTCGACGACGATGGGCAGGTGGGTGATGTCCAGCTCCAGCAAGCCGCCTGCGCGGTCGTGGCAGCGCACCTCGAACCGCTGTGCCTTGCCCTTCAGGGCGGCGCGGAAATGCTCGCGGACGTGTTCGATGTCGGCGTCGAGCACCAGCCGGGAAAACGACTCGCCGAGCAGGTCTTCGGCCTTGAAGTCGATCAGCTCGCAGCCCGCCTGGTTGAGGCTGAGGAAGCGTCCGTTGCGGTCGAGGGAGAACACCGGGTCGGGGTTGAAGATGAACAGGGAGCGGTAGCGCTGCTCGCTTTCCAGGAGTCGCAGGCGATCATTCTGACGCTCGATGGCGATGGCCGCGAGCTGGCCGGCGGTGCCGATGAGCTGCAGGGATTCGTCGTCCGGGGAGCAGGGTTGGCGCAGGTAGACGGCGAAGGTGCCGAGCACGTCGCCATGGTGGGAGATCAGCGGGATCGCCCAGCAGGCGCGCAGTCCATGGCGCAGTGCCTGGTCGCGATGCTCATGCCAGAGCGGGTCTTCGCTGATGTCTTCGCTGACCACCATCTGCCTGCGGAACACTGCGGTTCCGCAGGCGCCGGCCAGGGGGCCGATGGACTGGCCGTCGAGGGCCTGGTTGAAGGCATCCGGCAGGCTCGGCGCGGCGCCCTCGCGCAGGCGATTCTGATCGCCGTCCACGAGGTGGACCGAGCACAGGGCGGCGGGGTCGAGGGTCTCGCTCATCAGGCAGATGGCCTTGAGGATTTCCGCCAGCGGCTGGTCGGTGGAAATCATGCTGAGGATGTCGCGCTGGTCCTCGGCATAGGCTTCGTGACGCACCAGGCCAGTGATGTCGTGGGCGACGGCGAACAGGGTGCGCTCGCTTTCGGACCAGCCAGCGGACCAGAGCAGGTGCACCACGCTGCCGTCCTTGCGCTTGCAGCGGTTGCGCACGGCGTCCCAGGACTCGCCCTGGATGATGGCCTCGATCTCGCCGCGGGTGCGCTCGCGGTCTTCGCTGAGGATGAAGTCGGTGTAGGGACGGCCGATCATTTCCTCTGGCCGGTAACCCAGCACGCTGTGGCAGGAGGGGCTGACCTGGGTGAAGCGCTCGGAGGCGTCGATGGAGCAGAGCACGTCCATGGAGTGATCCATGATCCGCTGGTTCTGCGTTTGCAGGCGGGCCTGGTGCTGCAGGCTCAGCTCCAGTTCGCGATTGCTTTCGCGCAGGCGCTGGCTGCGTTCGATGGCCAGCCGGGAAAAGCTCTGGCTGACCATCAGCAGGAAGGTGAAGCCCAGGCCGAACAGCATGAACAGCGGTGGCAGGTAGACCGAGGCGTAATCGCTGCGAGGCAGGGCCTGGTAGGTGCGCATGTGCCAGCGTCCTTCCGGGCCGAGGTCGGTGAACTCCTGGCCCACCGGGAACAGGCTGCGGCCATCGCGTCCGACGCCGGATTCGTAGATGCGCCTGGGGCCCTCGAAGACTTCCAGGACGAAGCCATCCAGCTCCCGTCCCAGCTGACGGTCCAGCGTGGCGCTGATGTCCAGGCTGGCCACCAGCAGCGAACGGGGGCGACCCGCGATTTGCAGGGGCGTGGCGACCAGGCTGCTGTTGTCGGTGGCGCTGAAGCTCTGCGCCGGGCTCATTTGAGCAGCCGGTCCCTGGCGCACCTGCTGCAGCCAGTCGCGTAGTTCGGCCTGGGCGAGGAAGCGCGCCAGCCAGTCGTCTGCCACGCGGCTGCGACCCTGTTGCAGGATCGGTTTGAGGTCGGCATCGAGTACCGCGATCAGGTTGATGTTGGGGAAGTCCCGCAGGTAGCTGTCGGCTTCCTGTTGCCAGAGCCTGGCAGGTGGCATCCCTTCAAGGCTCTGCCAGCGCTCGGCCATGCGCTGGACGAGCTGCCGGCGCACGGTGACAGTGTTCTCGATGGTGGATTGGGCGCGCAGCAGCAGCTGATGGCTGTGGGCGTTGAGGGTGGAAACTTCGTTCAGGCTGAGGAGGAACCAGCCGATGCAGGTGGCCAGCGCGCCCAGGATGCCGGTGGCCATGGCTCGACGGTTAAGCAGGCTGGGCTGGTCCTGGGGCAGCGCGCAGAGCATCAGGACGGCGCTGCCGAGCAGGGCGATGAGGAGGTTGGTGACGTGCCCGGTTTCCGGGCGGAAGGCGAAGCGTGGCAGGCCGGTGCTGGCGCCCAGCAACGACAGTTCCGACAGCAGGGCCAGGCCGATCAGGGTGATGCCGCAAAGCTGGCTGAGCCAGCGGCCGCCGTGGCGAGTGACGGCCAGGAGCATCGCCAGGCCGAACAGGCAGGCGACGATCGCCAGCTCGCTGCGAATCCGCCAGTAGCCGCTGATCAGTGAGCGGCCCTGGTCGCTGCCCCCGGACAGGACGTTGTGCCCGAGGCTGTAGCCGGCCAGGGCGATCAGCACCAGGCCCGCCAGCCACGAGGATCGACGCCAGGCGCGGGTGGCACTCAGCAGGGCGCTGCCGGCGAACAGGGTGATCAGCGCGCTGTCGGGCAACAGAACCAGTTCGTAGCGTGCCGGATGGTTCATGCCGGCGAAGGCGATCAGGCTGATGACGCCAAGGGCCAGCAGGGCAAAGGCCAGGCAGTGCAGGTAGGCCTGATAGCCGAGATTGCGGTTGTGCTTGGCCATGGGGGCGTGCCGTTCCGGTGGCGGGGACGATACTGGTTGACCGGACTCAGTCATCCAGGTCGTAGTCTTCGAGCAGCACGGCGCCATCGGCATCGCGGCGCACGCGCGTCAGCCCGGGGTGCTCGCTTTCCAGACGCAACAACTCGCGGTGCTGGCGCTCGAGGGTGTCCCGCTGGCCGCGAACCTGTTCCAGCAGGCGGTGGTTCTCGTCGCGCAGCAGGAAAAGGTCGACGGCGGCCTGCAGGGCGCTTTCGATGTCGTAGTTCTCCCAGGGTTTGGGGAGGAAGCGATAGACCTCGGCACGGTTGATCGCCTGCATCAGCGTGGTGCGGTCGCCATGGGCGCTGAGTAGCATGCGTAGGGCATCGGGCTGGCGCTGGCGGGCGAACTGCAGGTAGGTCAGTCCGTCCAGTTGCGGCATGTTGAGGTCGCAGATGATGGCAGCGTACTGGTGTTCGGCCAGCGCCGACAATGCGGTTTCGGGATTGTCGAAAGCGTGCAGGACCCAGCCCTGCGGTCGCAACAGGCGTTGCAGGGCGCTGAGGATATGCGGTTCGTCGTCCACCAGCTGGATCTTGATCATCGTGGCTGCTCCTTTGCCAGGGTCCCGTCTGCTTCCGGCAGGCGGACGTGAAGGGTGTAGCGCGTGCCTTCGCTGGACTCGAAGGCGATGAGCTTGTCGATCAGGGCGCGGCTGAGCTGTTTGCCCGCATTGAGCAGCAGCATGCCGCTGTCGGCCTGGAGGTTGCGGGCCAGCACCATGCCGGGTTCCAGGCGGCGCGTGTCGACCGCGAGGATGCTGGGATCGGCCTCCAGCAGGTCCGGCGCATGAAGGGTGCAGAAGTCGAGGAACTGCCGGCAGAGCGTCGGGTCGTAGAGGCGTCCGGCGTAACGGGCGAGTAGTTGCAGGGCTTCCGGCCGGGGCAACGGGCGCTGCAGTACCAGTCCGCACTGCAGTTCGACGAAATCCACCGCCAGCTTGAGCAGGCGGGCACCGTAGGGAATCTCTTCGCCGTGCAGTTGATCGGGGAAGCCGGTGCCGTTCCAGCGCTCCTGATGGTGGCGGATCAGCCGACCGGCGTCGTGCAGTGGCTCCAGCGCCATGATCAGGCTTTCGCCCAGCTGCGGGTAGCGGCAGTAGCGCTCCCGCTCTTCGCGGTGCAGCAGGTCGCTGGGCCGGTTGAGCAGGTGGTCGTCCCAGGTCAGCTTGCCGAGGTTGTAGAGGGCGGCGGCCATGGCCAGGTCACGGGTGTCCGCCTCCGGTAGCTGAAGCTCGTTGGCGAAGGCGCGCACCAGGGCGATGACCTGGGCGTTGCATTGCTTGTCGCCGGGCAGGCGCTGGGTGAGCAGCGAGGAGAAGACTTCCGTGGCGGTCACGTAGCTGTGCCGCAGTTCGTCGTAGGCCAGGTCGAGCATGTCGGCGGTCTGCTGCAACTCGGCAGTACGGTCGCGGACCCGCTGTTCCAGGCTGGCGTTGAGCTCCTGCAGGCGCTGGTTCTGTTCCAGGGTGAGGCTTTCCAGGCGCTGGTGCTCGCGTTCGGCGTGCTGGTGGGCGAGGGCCTGGCGCAGGGTGAAACGCAGCTCGTCGTCATTCCAGGGCTTGCCGAGGTAGCGGTAGATCTGCCCCTGGTTGATGGCGCGGATGCTGGTGTCCAGATCGGTGGCGCCGGTGAGCATCAGCCGCAGCGTGCCCGGCCAGCGCTTCTGTACTTCTGCAAGCAGGGCCGGCCCATCGAGTCCGGGCATGCGGGCATCGGAAACCACCAGGTCGACTTCGTTCGCCGCCAGCAGGCCGAGGGCCTCCATACCGCCGTTGGCGGTGAGCAGCTCGTAGGGTTCGCCTCGCAGGACGCGTCGCAGGGCGCTGAGGATGTGTTCCTCGTCGTCCACCAACAGCAGGGTGGGGCGGCGCTGGGCTTCACTCATGCCTGCACCCCACCGGGTTGGGGTTGCTGCCGGGGCAGCCAGACGCGGAAGCGCGTGCCGTGGCAGGGCTGGCTCACCACTTCGATGCGGCCGCTGTGTTTCTGCACGATGTTGTAGGAAAGCGCGAGGCCCAGCCCCGTGCCTTTACCCACCGGCTTGGTGGTGAAGAAGGGCTCGTAGATGCGGTTGAGAATGTTCGGGTCGATGCCCTTGCCGTCGTCTTCCACTTCCAGCCAGACCCAGTCGCCCTGCTGGCCGCTGCGCAAGGTGATACGACCGAAGCCCTCGATGGCGTGGGCAGCGTTGATCAGCAGGTTCATCACCACCTGGTTGATCTGCGAAGGAATGCACTCCACCAGCGGCAGTTCGCCATATTCGCGGACCACTTCGGCTTTGTACTTGAGTTCGTTGTTGACCAGGTTGAGGGTGCTGTCGAAGCCCTTGTGCAGGTCGGCGGCGCGGAATGCCTCCTCTTCGATGTGGGAGAAGTCCTTGAGGGCGGTGATGATTTTCTTGACCCGCTCGATGCCGTCCTCGGATTCGTGGATCAGGGCTTCGACATCGTTGCGGATGTAGTCGTATTCCAGGCTGCGCTTGAGCTGCTGGAGCTCTTCCAGACTACCGACGCCGTCCACTGCGTCGACGATGCGCAACAGGTCGTTGACGTAGCCGGTGAGGGTCTTGAGGTTGGAAAACACGTAGCCGATCGGGTTGTTGATCTCGTGGGCCACGCCGGCCGCCAACTGGCCGATGGCGGCGAGCTTCTCTGACTGCAGCAACTGGGCGTTGGCCTTTTCCAGCTTGTGCACCAGTTGCTCCTGTTCCAGCTGCTTGCTGCCCAGGGCATTGAGCGCGGCGGCCAGCTGTTCGTTGGAGCGGGCGAATTCAGTGGTGTCGTAGAGCAACAGGCCCAGGCATCGCTCGCCGCCATAGTCGAAGGGGAACAGCAGGGTGCTCTGCAGGCGCAGCGGCGTGACCTGGCCTTCGGGGCTGTAGGGGAGCTGGATCAGGTAGGGATCTTCGCGCCAATGGGTGTAGGCGTGCAGGCCTTGGTCGCGGGCTCTGGCCACCATCTTGCCGAGGCGCGGCGTTTCCGTTTCCGGGAAGACCGTGGTCAGCGGCTGTCGCAGGGCCTGGGCCAGGACTTTTCCGCTGCGCTGGCTGACGAAGTCGTTCCAGTGAAGGATGCGAAGTTCCCGGTCGAGGATGATGACACCCACCTCGATCTGTTCAACCAGGGCTCCGGCAAGGTCAAAAGGGCTGCTTTCCATGATGTCGCCCGCTTTTTTCGCTGTGGAACGGTTGGCTGGGTTGAATTCTGGCGCTTGTCCGACTTTGTTGTACGAAGTGTATGACAGATTTCAGGCGTCTGAATCCTGTCAGTGATTGCGCCTTGATGGCGCCAGGGAATCCTTTCAACTGGAAAGCAAGGTTAGACCATGGGGCTGGAGCCAAGGGCTGAGGCACAGGTTCGCTACGAATTCGGTTTTCCCGACGGCCGCCTGTGGGTGCATGAGGTGGACCTGGCGGGTCAGGGCGCCAGCTCGGACGAGCTGCCGGACTGGGCCCGTCTGGGCTTCCGGCAGTGCAGCCATTGCCCGCTGAGCGTCACGGAGGTGCATCACTGCCCCTTCGCGCGGGCGCTGGCGCGGCCGGTCGCGGTGCTGGCGCATTCACCGTCCTACGAGGAAGTGCGAGTGGCCGTGTTCTGGCGGGGACGGGAAATTCGCCAGCAGACCACCTTGCAACGTGCGCTCGGCTCGCTGCTCGGGCTACTCGGAGCGACCAGCGGTTGCCCACACACGCGAATGCTGCGGGCGATGGCCTGGTTCCACTGGCCGTTCAGCAATTCGGCGGAGACGCTTTATCGCGCCCTGGGCACCTATTTGCTGGGGCAGCACCTGCGCCGGCAGCGTGGCCTGGAACCGGACTGGGACATGGACGGTTTGCGCGAGCAGTACCGCAACCTGCGCCTGGTCAACCTGGGAATGGCTGGCCGCCTGCGCGCCGCTGCCGAGGAGGATTCCAGTCTCAACGGCTTGATCCTGCTGGACCTGCTTGCAGCCGACACCCTGTATTCGCTGGATAGCTACGAAGGGGAGCTGGACGGGTTCTTCGCGGAGTATTTCGAGGAGGGGTGAAGCGCTCGCCGGGTAGGGCTGATCGGATCTTTGTGGGGGCGAATTCATTCGCTGACCGGACCGTAGGTTCGGCTTGGGGCCTCATGGGACCGCTGCGCGGCCCTTCGCGAATGAATTCGCCCCCACAGAAGGCGATGCAGGTTCGTCAGCCGTTGAAGCCCAGGCGCTCCTTCCAGCGCGTTTCCAGGGCCTTGGTCTCGTGGTCGAGCGGGTGGAATCCGGGACGGTAGTAATCCAGGTAAGGCTTGATCATCTTCGGGAAGTAGCCGTTGCGCGGGCCCAGGAGGGTCTTCAGGCCACGGGCCCAGCTGCGCCAGTTGAACAGTTGGCCATCCTTGCGCATCAGGTGGACCTGGAAGGTCATGATCACGCCGAAGAACAGGAAGGTGGTCAGTGCCATGGTGATGGTACGGATCAGGTAGCCGCCGCCGATCGCGTTGTAGGCGTCGTAGCAGACGGCCTTGTGTTCGTTTTCCTCGATGGCGTGCCACATCCACAGCTTGTACATCTTCGGGTCGTCCATCTGGGTGTTGATGTCCTCCCGGCGCAGCAGTTGTTCGGCCATGGTGGCGGTGAAGTGTTCCAGGGCACAGGTGGCGGCCAGGCGCTGCTTCCGGGTGGTGATGCGGGTGACCCACTCCAGCAGCACCTTGATGCGCAGTTCCAGGCGCTCCAGGTCGATGCCGTGCTCGGCGGCGTAGTCGTTGTAGGTCGCGTGCTCCTTGGAGTGCATGGCTTCCTGGCCGATGAATGCGCTGATGTCCTTCTGTAGCTGCGGGTCGCTGACCTGGTCACGTACGGCGCGCACGCTGTCGACGAAGAACTTCTCGCCGTATGGGAAGAGCGAGGAGAGGTTGTTCATGAAGTGCGTCATGAAGGGATCGCCACTCCACCAGTACTTCTGGGTCGACGCGAAGCTGAAGTCCATGCGGCGAACAGGGAAGTTGGCCTTGGGCAGGGGAGCACTGGCGCTAGCTGTCATGCGGGAATCCTCTCGGGCTCGGCGAGCCGTCCATTTGTTGTTATCGGTGGGCACGGCAACCGTGCCATCAGTCGATGTAACTATTGAGGATCGAGAGAGCAGGCGCGAGGGCCTGGGCGCCAACTTTCGGCGGGTGATTGCGGCGGGGAGTGGGGCGAGGAGTAACGCCAGCCGGAAGCGATGTAACCCGCGACGGCTGGCTGTGCTTCGGTTGGGGCCCGGCGGCGCGGGCCCCTATGCCCGGTCAACGCTCGTCGAGGGCGAAGGCGGTGAGAGCGAAGGTAGGGATGCCGGCGTCGGCGAGGCGCTCGGAGCCGCCCAGTTCGGGCAGGTCGATGATGGCGGCGGCCTCGAACACGCTGGCGCCCATGCGCCGTACCAGACGGGTAGCGGCCAGCAGGGTACCGCCGGTGGCGATCAGGTCATCGAAGATCAGCACCTTGTCGCCCTCGCACAGGCTGTCGCTGTGCACTTCGAGGAAGGCTTCGCCGTATTCGGTCTGGTAGGGCTCGGAAAGCACGTCGGCCGGGAGCTTGCCCTGCTTGCGGAAGAGCACCAGGGGCTTGTTGAGTTCGTAGGCGATGATCGAGCCGATTAGGAAGCCGCGGGCGTCCATCGCACCGATGTGGCTGAAGTCGGCTTCGACGTAGCGCTGAATGAAGCTGTCGGCCACCAGGCGCAGGGCTCGGGGGGACTGGAACAGCGGGGTGATGTCGCGGAACACGACGCCGGGCTTGGGGAAGTCCGGAACTGGGCGGATCAGGGTCTTGATGGAAAAGTCGTCGAAGATCATCGTCGATGCCTGAGGGAAAGGGCGGGTGGAACGGGCGGGCCCAACCGGATGGCGGGCCCGCAAGGATCAGCTTTCGATGGTCCCGCCAGCCATGGCGCAGAGTTCGATCGGGTCGAGGATATGCACTTCCTTGCCCTCGGCGGAGATCAGGTTCGCCTGCTGGAAACGGGTGAATACGCGGGAAACGGTTTCCACCGCCAGCCCCAGGTAGTTGCCGATTTCGTTGCGCGACATGGCCAGGCGGAACTGGTTGGCGGAGAAACCGCGGGCGCGGAAGCGGGCCGAGAGGTTGACCAGGAAGGTGGCAATGCGTTCGTCGGCGGTTTTCTTGGAGAGCAGCAGCATCATCTGCTGGTCGTCGCGGATTTCCCGGCTCATCACACGCATCAACTGGCGGCGCAGTTGAGGCAACTGGACCGAGAGTTCATCGAGGCGCTCGAACGGAATTTCGCACACCGAGGTGGTTTCCAGTGCCTGGGCGGAAACCGGGTAGAGCTCCGTGTCCATGCCGGACAGGCCGACCAGCTCGCTGGGCAGGTGGAAACCGGTGATCTGTTCTTCGCCGGTATCGGTCACGGTAAAGGTCTTGAGTGCACCGGAGCGCACGGCGAAGACCGAGCCGAAGGCATCGCCTTGGCGGAACAGGAGCTCGCCTTTCTTCAGGGGACGGCCGCGCTTGACGATTTCGTCCAGCGAATCCATGTCCTCCATGTTGAGCGACAGCGGCAGGCAGAGTGCGGCCAGGCTGCAATCCTTGCAGTGGGCCTGGGGAAGGTTGCGCACCTTGATGATTTCGGACATGAGCTATTCCTTGCAGAGCAAACACACATAGCCCGTAAGGTTAACGCAGGGTGCGGACAACGGCCAGAAAAGCCTGGCTGACTCGCCGTTCAAGATTGCTCGACGGCCGCCGATAACAGGGCTGAGTTTCGGGCAAGGAGTGGCCTTATGTTGCGCTTGGAGACCAATAGCCCCCTGTATCGAGTGGATGAGGCAGTGCGGCGACGGGTCGCACGTGAGGAGGACGCCCCGGTAGACCTCGATGCCGTGCGTCAGGGAATCCGTGTCAGCCTTTCCGAACTGGGCAAGGCGCGTGCTGCCCAGAAGAACGACGACATCGATCAGAGCAATCTCCCCGATGGCATCAAGGAGTTGTTGAAGCTGATCCGCGCGCTCAAGGCCCAGATCGCCGAGCGGCAGGCAGAACTGCAGGCGATCGCGGCTGATCAGAGCCTGGACGAGGAGAACCGCTTGCAGCGCCTTGAAGCGCTGCGCGGCGAACTGGCTTCCCTGCAAGGCGCGTTGAGCAGCGCCAACCTCAATCTGGCCAAGGCGACTCGCGATGCCGGCCTCAGCGATGAGCAATCGCTGGAGGTCGGCAAGTTGCTGAACGCCTGACCTCTCAAATCACCCGTGAGAAACGCTGCTGGTTGTGATCGGCCAGATAAAGGTCGAAGAGCATGCAGAGGGAGCGAACCAGCAGGCGGCCCGCCGGCAGTACGTCGATACGGCTATCGCTGAGCTCGATCAAGCGATCCTGGTGCATTTGCTGAAGTTGTTGCCAGATTTCTGCGAAATAGCCGCGAAATTCAATATTGAAGCGGGCTTCGATGCTGGCGAAATCCAGCTCGAAATCGCAAATCAGCTGCTGGATCACTGCTCGCCGGATTCGGTCGTCTTCGTCGCACAGTAAGCCGCGATTGGTGGCGAGCAGGTTCCGCTCGAGCGCCTCCTGATACTCGTTGAGTTGCACCGTGTTCTGGCAATAGAGGTCGCCAATCTGGCTGATGGCGGAAACGCCAAGACCAATCAGATCGCAGTGGCCATGGGTGGTGTAGCCCTGGAAATTGCGTTGCAGGCGGCCGTCTTCCTGGGCGATGGCCAGTTCATCGTCGGGCAGGGCGAAGTGGTCCATGCCGATGTAGCGATAGCCGGCGACGCTCAGTTGTTCGGTGCTGCGCTGCAGCATTTCCAGTTTCTGTACGGGGCTTGGCAGGTCTTCGCTGCGGATGCGCCGTTGCGGCATGAAACGATCCGGCAGGTGGGCGTAGTTGAATACCGAGAGCCGATCCGGTTGCAGGGCGATCACTTCGTTCACGGTGCGGGCGAAGCTCTCTGGCGTCTGCTTCGGCAGGCCATAGATCAGGTCGATATTCAGCGAACGGTACTGCAGGGTGCGCGCGGCCTCGACTATCGCACGGGTCTCTTCAAGGCTTTGCAGGCGGTTGACGGCGCGTTGCACGGCGGGGTCGAGGTCCTGCACGCCGAGGCTGACGCGATTGAAGCCCAGTTCGCGGAGCAGGCCCATGGTGGACCAGTCGGCTTCGCGTGGGTCGATCTCGATGCCGTAGTCGCCGGAGTCGTCATCCAGCAGGTTGAAGTGCTTGCGCAGATGGCCCATGAGCCGACGCAGTTCGTCATGGCTCAGGAAGGTGGGAGTGCCGCCGCCAAAGTGCAGTTGCTCGACCTTCTGTTGCGGGTCGAGGTGGCACGCGATGAGTTCAATTTCCCGCTCCAGGCGCTCGAGATAAGGCAGGGCGCGGCCGCGGTCCTTGGTGATGACCTTGTTGCAGGCGCAGTAGTAGCAGATGTTCGCGCAGAACGGCACGTGCACGTAAAGCGACAGGGGGCGACGAGCCTTGCGGCTGTCGCGCAGGGCGTGGAGAAGGTCGAAGGAACCCACTTTGTGGTTGAACTGAACGGCAGTGGGGTAGGAGGTGTAGCGGGGCCCTGGTGTGTCGTAGCGGCGGATCAGGCCCGCGTCCCAGCGAATATTGTCGAGCATGCGGGAGTCCCCGGTTCGGCTGTCTGTGCCAGGGAGTCTATGGGGCCACCATCAGGGTCATCTTGATTTGTATCAAACCGTTTAAGGGCTGTGGGTGCCGTGCTGGTGCTCGCTGCTGGCGGCGCTGCTGCCATGGCCACCATGGCCCATCAGCCAGGCCTGGTGTGGCCCGGGCAGGGTCCAGAGGCCAAACAGAATCACCAGCAGCCCGCCAGCGACGCGGACGCCGCGCTGGCGCAGCAGCGCGGTCAGGCGTTCGGCAGCGAGGCCCGTGGCAATCAGCACGGGCAGGGTACCGAGGCCGAAGGCCAGCATCAGCAGGGCACTATCCGCCGCCGATCCCTGGCTGGCGGACCAGAGCAGGGTGCTGTAGACCAGGCCGCAGGGTAGCCAGCCCCAGAGCCCGCCCAGCAACAAGGCGCGAGGCAGGCTGGATACCGGCAGCAGCTTGCGTGCTACCGGCTGGATATGGCGCCAGAGCCCTCGTCCCAGGGCCTCGATATGCGTCAGGCCGCTCCACCAGCCCGCCAGGTAGAGCCCCATGCAAACCAGGAGCAACGCGGCCACGATCCGCAGGGCCATGGCTGCCGGGCTGCTGGCAACCGCCCACCCGGCCAGGCCGATGAGCAAGCCGGCAAAGGTGTAACTGACGATGCGTCCAAGGTTGTAGGCCAGCAGCAGGCGCAAGCGACGGGCGCGTTGTTCAGGCGGAATGGCGAGTGTGAGGGCGCCCATCAGGCCGCCGCACATGCCGAGGCAATGACCGCCACCCAGCAGGCCGAGGATAAGTGCGGAGAGCAACAGGGGAGCGAGTTCAGCCACGGGGCTTTTCCTGCTCGTCCTTTTTGTCTTTCTCCGTGCCCTCGGCTTCGGCTATGCCGGCCTGGTGCTTGGGGTCCTCGTCATCGAAGAGGATGCTGTGGGCCGGGCCGTCGAGGTCGTCGTACTGGCCGCTGTCCACTGCCCAGAAGAACAGCCAGATGGCGAAACCGACCAGGCCGATGGCGACCGGGATCAGTATGTATAGCGCTGGCATCAGGGACTCCGATTGAATAGTCGTGGGTCAGGTGCGGGCCAGGCGCAGGGCGTTTACCACCACCAGCAGCGAGCTGACCGACATGCCGAAGGCCGCCCAGAGGGGAGTGATCCAGCCGAGGGCGGCGAAGGGCAGCACCAGGCCATTGTACAAGGTCGCCCAGGCCAGGTTCTCGACGATGATGCGGCGCGTCCGACGAGCCAGGGCGAATGCCTGCACCAGGCTGTCGAGCCGGTTGGAAAGCAGCACGGCGTCCGCGCTGGTCTTGGCCAGGTCGGTAGCGCTGCCCATGGCGACGCTGATGTCGGCTCCGGCCAGGACTGGCACGTCGTTGACCCCGTCACCCAGCATCAGCACCTTGTGGCCCTGCTGATGGAGTTGACGCAGGACTTCCAGCTTGGCATCTGGCGTCAGGCCGCCACGGGCATCGTCGATGCCCAGCTGCTGGGCGATGCCGCTCACCATGGGCGAGCTGTCGCCGGACAGCAGGAGGATCTTCCAGCCGCGTGCGCGGCAGGCATCCAGCAGGGCGGGGGCATCGTCCCGCAGACGGTCGTCGAGGACGAACCAGGCCAGGAGCCCCTGTTCATCTCCCAACAGTAGCCACTGACCCTGGTCGCCGGGGATATCGGGTGCCGTCATGCCGCAGAGCTCGGCGACGAAGCTGGGTTGGCCAATACGTAGGCGTCGTTCGCCAACACGACCCTCCAGCCCACGACCGGGCACACTTTCCACCAGATCGGCTGCTTGCGGTGCTCGGCCAAAGGCACGGGCGATGGGGTGTTCCGAACGGTTCTCGAGGGCCGCGGCCAGGCCCAGGCAGGTATCGCGATCCAGCGCCCCGAGCGGGTGGATGGCGCTCAGGGTCAAGCGGCCCTCGGTCAGCGTGCCGGTCTTGTCGAAGATCACCGTGTCGATCTGCTTCAGACCTTCCAGCACGTGGCCACGGGTCAGCAGCAGGCCGAGTTTGTGCAAGCTCCCCGTTGCGGTTGTGAGGGCAGTCGGGGTGGCCAGGGCGAGGGCGCAGGGACAGGTGGCCACCAGCAGGGAAAGCACGACCCAGAAGGCGCGATCCGGATCGATCTCCCACCAGGCGATGCCGACGATGGCGGCTGCCGCGAGGATGAAGATCAGGAACCACTGGGCGACTTTGTCGGCTACTTCTGCCAGGCGAGGCTTGTCCGCCTGGGCGCGTTCCAGCAGGCGGACGATGGCCGAGAGGCGGGTATCGTCACCCAGGGCCTGGACCGCGATGGTGAGCGGGCCTTCGACGTTCAGAGTGCCGGCGGTTACGGCGTCGCCTTCGCTGCGTGGATGCGGCAGGTATTCGCCGGTGAGCAGGGATTCGTCGACGCTGGACTGGCCGGACAGGATCTGGCCATCGGCCGGCAGTAGCGAGCCCGGAGGGACCAGGACGTGATCCCCGATCTTCAGTTCGCTAAGGAGGATGCGCTCGCTATGACCTTGCTCGTCCAGGCGGAGGCAGGAGGCTGGCAGCAGGTTGACCAGTTGCGCGGTGGCCGCAGCGGTGCGCTCCCGGGCGCGGCGTTCCAGGTAGCGGCCCGCCAGCAGGAACAGGGCGAACATGCCGACGGCGTCGAAGTACAGCTCGCCAACGCCAGTCACCGTGGACCAGATACCGGCGACGTAGGCACCGCCGATGGCCAGGGAGACGGAAACGTCCATGGTCAGGTGTCGGGTGCGCAGATCGCGCAGGGCGCCGCGGAAGAACTGACCGCAGCAATAGAAGACGATGGGCGTGGTAAGGAACAGGCTGACCCAGCGCAGGATGGTATCCAGCTCGGGCGACAGGTCGATATTGAATTCCGGCCAGGTCGCCATCGCGGCCATCATCACCTGCATCCAGAGCAGGCCGGCGACACCGAGCTGGCGCATGGCGCGACGGTTTTCGCTGGCGAGGCGTTCGGCAGCTTCGTCGGCCTTGTAGGGATGGCCGGCGTAACCGATCTTGCGCAGCTCCTTGAGCAACTGGCTCAGTGGCAGCTGGCTGTCGTACCAGCGCACCTGCAGGCGATGGTTGGACAGGTTGAGGCTGGCCTCGGCAACGCCCCCTAGCGCCTTGAGGTGCTTCTCGATCAGCCAGCCACAGGCGGCGCAGTTGATGCCTTCGATCAGCAGGCAGGTCTCGCTGAGGTCCCCCTGGTGCTGCACGAAAGGTTGTTGCACTTCGGTGCGATCGTAGAGGGCCAGCTCATCGGGTAGCTCGCGGGGCAGGGCGTCGGGATTGGGAGCGGTGTCGCTGCGGTGATGGTAGTAACTCTCCAGACCGCCGGCGACAATGGCTTCGGCCACCGCCTGGCATCCCGGACAGCACATGGCCCGCATCTCTCCCAGCACGCGGGCCTCGAAACGGCTGCCGGCCGGAACCGGCAAACCACAGTGGTAGCAGGGAAGCGGTGCACTCATGCGCTTATTCGCCGAGGCGGATAACGCTGCCCTTGTCGAGGGTTTCTTCCTCGAACAGACGCCAATCCTGCCCCTGCTCCTGGCCGATCAACTCGACGAAGCGACGTCCGCTGACCGGGTCCTGAAGATGGCCACGGTACTGGCCGTCAGCCTGTGGCTGAAGCACGATGCGACGATCCTTCTCCGGCTGGGTAGGGGAGAGCAGGCTCAGTACCAGTTGCTGCGGACGGCTTTTTCCCACGAGCTTCAGTGCGACTTCGCCGCTGCTCTCGTCGAGCTGCAAGCTGGCCTGCATGCCGAGCTGCTTGGCCAGGTTTTCGCGCTCCAGCGAGGTGTTGATGCCCTTGCCGACTTCGTAATAGTTGTCGGAAACCAGGCTCGGCGGATTACGGGTAGCGATCACCAGCATGGTGGTGCCGAGCACCACCGATGTGCCGAGGATGGCGAGGATGAACCACGGCCAGGGCTGCTTGTACCAGGGACTGGGAGTATCGGACTGCATGGGTCTTCCGTTTGCTAGCGGACGCTTGGGCCGATGAAGCGGCTGTCGGCGTCGGTCTTGATGCTGGGGTCGTCCGCGCTATGGACGCGGAAGAGGATCTTGTTGGTGCTGGAAGGCAACTGGTCGGGCTCGATGGACAGTTCCACCGGTACCGAAAGCACTTCGCCGGCGTCGGCGCGGACTTCACGCTTGCCTTCGTAGACCAGGCCGTCGAGGCCTTCGGCGTCGATGACGAAGGTCTGGTCGACCTGGGCCTTGTTCATGATCTTCAGGGTGTAGACGTTCTCGATCCGCCCCTGCTCGTTTTCGCGGAACAGTACGCGGTCCTTGATCACATCCAGTTCAACCAGGGAACGGATGGCTACGGCGTAGGCGAAAAGACCGATCATGGCGACGAGGGCGATAGCGTAACCGATCAGGCGCGGGCGCATCAGATGGGTTTTCTGACCGTTCAGGTTGTGCTCGGTCGTGTAGCTGATCAGCCCTTTCGGGTAGTTCATCTTTTCCATGATGCTGTCGCAGGCGTCGATGCAGGCGGCGCAGCCGATGCACTCGATCTGCAGCCCGTCACGGATATCGATACCGGTGGGGCAGACCTGGACACACATGGTGCAGTCGATGCAGTCACCCAGGCCCTGGGCCTTGTAGTCGAGCCCCTTCTTGCGCGGACCACGGGATTCGCCGCGGCGCGGATCATAGGAGACGATCAGGGTGTCCTTGTCGAACATCACGCTCTGGAAGCGCGCGTAGGGGCACATGTAGATGCACACCTGCTCGCGCAGCCAGCCGGCGTTGCCGTAGGTGGCGAGGGTGAAGAATGCGACCCAGAAGTAGGCCCAGCCGCTGGCAGCGCCGGTGAAGAAGTCGATGACCAGATCGCGGACGGGGGTGAAGTAGCCGACGAAGGTCATGCCGGTGGCGAAGCCGATCAACAGCCAGAGGCCGTGTTTGGCGGATTTGCGCAGGGCTTTCTGGCCGCTCATGGGGGCCTTGTCGAGCTTCATGCGCTGGTTGCGGTCACCCTCGGTGACTTTCTCGCACCACATGAAGATCCAGGTCCAGACGCTCTGTGGGCAGGTGTAGCCGCACCAGACGCGTCCAGCGAATACGGTAATGAAGAACAGGCCGAAGGCGCAGATGATCAGCAGCCAGGAGAGAAGGACGAAATCCTGGGGCCAGAAGGTGGCGCCGAAGATGTAGAACTTCCGCTCGGGGAGGTTCCACCAGACGGCCTGGCGATCGTTCCAGCTGAGCCAGACGGTGCCGAAATAGAGCAGGAAGAGAAAGGCGCCGCCGGTCATTCGCAGGTTGCGAAACAGTCCGGTGAAGGCTCGGGTGTAGATCTTTTCGCGGCTGGCGTACAGGTCGGTGGTTTCACCGCCCTTGGCAGGGGGAGGGGTGACGTTCTTGACGGGAATCTGTTCGCTCATCGTTCTCATACCACGGCGGTTTCAGGTGCTCTGACCAGTGCATTGCCGGTCCGAGTCTCTCTAGTCCGCTATATATGGTACGCCTGATAGCGGCCTGCCATGTGCGACAGTGCGTCGCGCATGGCAGGCGAGGGTATTACTTGGATGCAGTTTCTGCAGCCGGTTTCTGCGACAGGCTGTAAACGTACGCAGCCAGCAGGTGCACCTTGTCGTTGCCGAGGACTTGCTCCTGGGCAGGCATGGTGCCTTGGCGACCATAACGGATGGTCTGTTGCAGCTGGGCGTAGCTGCTGCCGTAGATGAAGGCGTTCGGGTGGGTCAGGTCCGGTGCGCCCATGGCCGGGGTGCCCTTGGCTTCCGGACCGTGGCACGCCACGCAGTTGGCCGCGAAGATGGCTTTACCGGCTTCCGGATCGGCCTTCACGTCCTTCGGCAGTTCGCGACCGTGGAGGGTCACGCGCAGGAAGGCGGCAACATCGCGTACGCCCTGGTCGCCGACAACTTCGCCCCAGGCCGGCATCACGCCATGGCGACCACCCATGATGGTGGTCTTGATGGTCGCGGACTCGCCGCCCCAGCGCCAGTCGTGGTCGGTCAGGTTCGGGAAGCCGTAGGCGCCCTTGGCGTCGGAGCCGTGGCATACGGAGCAGTAGGACGCGAACATGCGGCCGCCCATTTTCAGGGCTTTCGGGTCCTGGGCCACTTCTTCGATCGGCATGGCAGCGTACTTGGCGAAGATCGGACCGTATTCCTTATCGGCCTTGTCCATCTCCTTTTCCCACTGGTGGACGCCAGTCCAGCCGGTCTGGCCGTTGGCGAAAGGCTTGCCGTCGGTTACTTCGCCGTAACCGGGGAAGATGCCTTTCCAGTTGCCCATGCCTGGGTACATGACCAGGTAGCCGACGGCGAAGATCAGGGTGCCGACGAACAGCATGAACCACCACTTGGGCAGCGGGTTGTCATATTCCTCGATGCCGTCGAAAGCATGGCCGACGGTTTCTTCGGTGCTTTCCTGGCGCTGGCCACGACGGGTGGCGAAGATCAGCCAGGTCAGCGCTACCAGCGTGGCGCTGGTGAGCAGGGTTACATACCAACTCCAGAACGAAGTCATTCTTTGTTACTCCTAGAATCTTGCTCGTCGCGCTTGGAGGATTTGGGCGGCTCATCCGCGAAGGGCAGGTTGGCAGCCTCGTCGAAGCTGCTTTTGCGCTTGCTGCTGTAGGCCCACAGCACGACGCCGATGAAGGCGACGAATACGATGAAGGTGCCTATGCCGCGGAGAGTCCCGATATCCATCTTGCGTTACCGTTTGTTCTTGATAGAGGTGCCCAGGCCTTGCAGGAACGCGACCAGCGCGTCCATCTCGGTCTTGCCTTTGACTGCCGCCTTGGCACCGGCGATGTCTTCGTCGGTGTAGGGCACGCCCAGCTTGCGCAGAGCTTCCATCTTGTCGCCGGTGTGCTTGCCGTCGAGCTTGTTCTCAACCAACCAGGGGTAGGAGGGCATCTTCGATTCCGGCACTACGTTGCGCGGGTTGTACAGGTGCGCACGGTGCCAGTCGTCGGAGTAGCGGCCGCCAACGCGGGCCAGGTCCGGACCGGTACGCTTGGAACCCCACAGGAAGGGGTGATCCCAGACGCTTTCGCCGGCAACGGAGTAGTGGCCATAACGCTCGGTTTCAGCGCGGAACGGACGGACCATCTGCGAGTGGCAGCCAACGCAGCCTTCGCGGATGTAGATGTCGCGGCCTTCGAGTTCCAGCGCGGTGCGCGGCTTCATGCCTTCCACCGGAGTGTTGGTGACGTCCTGGAAGAACAGCGGCACGATTTGCACCAGGCCGCCAATGCTCACGGCAATCACCATGAACAGGGCCAGCAGGCCGATGTTCTTCTCAACTAATTCGTGTTGCTTCATTAGTGAGCTCCTTGCGGGATCTGCGCAGCGGCGTCGTATTCAGCCGGCTTCGCAGCACGTACGGTGCGATAGGTGTTGTAGGCCATCAGCAGCATGCCAGTCACGAAGAAGGCGCCGCCGATCATGCGCACCAGGTAACCCGGATGGCTGGCTTCCAGAGCTTCAACGAAGGAGTAGGTGAGGGTGCCGTCTTCATTGACTGCACGCCACATCAGACCCTGGGTGATGCCGTTGACCCACATGGAGGCGATGTACAGCACGGTACCGATGGTGGCCAGCCAGAAGTGGGCGTTGATCAGGCCAACACTGTGCATCTGCTCGCGAGCGAACACCTTCGGAATCAGGTGGTACAGGGAGCCGATGGAGATCATCGCTACCCAGCCGAGGGCGCCGGCGTGTACGTGGCCGATGGTCCAGTCGGTGTAGTGGGAGAGGGCGTTGACGGTCTTGATGGCCATCATCGGGCCTTCGAAGGTGGACATGCCGTAGAAGGCCAGGGATACCACCAGGAAGCGCAGGATGGGGTCGGAGCGCAGCTTATGCCAGGCGCCGGACAGGCTCATCATGCCGTTGATCATGCCGCCCCAGCTCGGAGCGAGCAGGATCAGGGACATGGCCATGCCGAGGGACTGGGCCCAGTCCGGCAGGGCGGTGTAGTGCAGGTGGTGCGGACCGGCCCAGATGTACAGGGTGATCAGCGCCCAGAAGTGCACGATGGACAGGCGGTAGGAGTAGATCGGACGCTCGGCCTGCTTCGGCACGAAGTAGTACATCATCCCCAGGAAGCCGGTGGTCAGGAAGAAGCCCACGGCGTTGTGGCCGTACCACCACTGGATCATGGCGTCGGTCGCGCCGGCGTACATGGAGTACGACTTGAAGGCGTAGACCGGCATTTCCATGCTGTTGACGATGTGCAGCATGGCGGTAACCAGGATGAAAGCGCCGAAGAACCAGTTGCCCACGTAGATGTGCTTGGTCTTGCGCTTGATGATGGTTCCGAAGAAGACGACGCAGTAGGTGATCCAGACGATACCCAGGAGGATGTCGATCGGCCACTCCAGTTCGGCGTATTCCTTGGAGGAGGTGTAACCCAGCGGCAGCGTGATGACTGCCAGCACGATCACAGCTTGCCAACCCCAGAAGGTGAAGGCGGCCAGACTATCGGATACCAGACGGGTCTGGCAGGTGCGCTGCACCACATAGTAGGAAGTGGCGAACAGTGCGCATCCGCCGAAGGCGAAGATCACCGCGTTGGTATGCAGGGGACGCAGGCGGCCGAACGAAGTCCAGGGGAGGTTCAGGTTGAGTTCCGGCCACACGAGTTGTGCGGCGATGAACACGCCTAGACCCATCCCTATGACCCCCCAGATCACCGTCATAATGGCGAACTGGCGGACCACCTTATAGTTATAAGCAGTCTGACTGATTGCTGTGCTCATGCTAGGGGTTCCACGGTTAATGGAGTTTTTTGGGGACAAAAAATCGGCGGCAAGTATGGAGAAAGAGGGTGGCCATTGCAACGACACAAGCCGACACAATCCGGGCTGAGAAGCCCACTGGACAAGGATTTGCGGCTGTGCTGGCGGCACTTTCCGACATGCTGTCGACGCCAGGGGTGTTGCGCGGCAGGAGGGAGCGCCTTGGACTTGTGACCAGTAGCAACTCGAAAGCAGCTTAGTCGATGTCAAAGGCGAGAGGGTGTTACTGGTCGGAGAGGTGCGACACTGAGTCGCACTATATAAAGGAAGGGGTGGACACTTCCCTGTGTCCCAGGTACCCGGCTCAGGGTGCCTTCTTGCGCGGCATGCAGTTCGGCCCTGGGGCCTTACTGCAAGGTTGGGGCGGCACGTCCTTGCGCCACCCCAGCTTTTCTCTTACTTGATCGCCAATTCCTGGTCTTTGCTGGACAGGCTGTAGATGTAGGCAGCCAGCACATGGACCTTGTCCTGGCCCAGGTATTCCTGCTGGGCTGGCATCTGGCCGTTGCGGCCGTGGCGAATGGTTTGTTGCAGTTGGGCGAGGCTCGAACCGTAGATCCAGCCGGCCGGGTGGGTCAGGTCAGGCGCGCCCATGGCCTCAGTGCCCTTGCCTTCGGTGCCATGGCATGCGACGCAGGTAGTGGCGAACAGTGCTTTACCGGCTTCCGGGTCCGCTTTGGTGCCTTCCGGCAGCTTCAGGCCGGCGAGGTCCTGACGCACATAGGCAGCGACATTCTTCACGCCATCGTCACCCAATACATCGCCCCACGCCGGCATGGCGGCGATCCTGCCGTGCAGAATGGACGTCTTGATGGTTTCCGGATCGCCGCCCCAGCGCCACTGGCTGTCGGCGAGGTTGGGGAAGCCCATGGCGCCCTTGGCATCCGATCCATGGCAGATCGAGCAGTAGGTGGCGAACAGGCGTCCACCCATCTTCATGGCTTGCGGGTCCTGCGCTACTTCTTCGATGGACATGGCGGAATAGCGGGCGAAGATCGGTCCGTACTGTTGCTCGGCCTTGTCCACTTCGCGTTGCCATTGGCCTTCCTGTGTCCAACCGTCGGCATAACCGGGAAACAGGCCTTTCCAATTGCCCAGGCCCGGATACATGACCAGGTAGCCGGCCGCGAAGATCAGGGTGCCGACGAACAGCAGGAACCACCACTTGGGCAGTGGATTGTCATATTCCTCGATGCCGTCGAAGGCGTGCCCCATGGTCTTGTCCGTGGTGCCCTTCGACTCGCCCTTGCGGGTCGCGAAGATCAGCCACAGCAGTACCAACAAGGTGAAGATGGTGAGCAGGGAGATGTACCAGCTCCAGAAAGTGGTCATGCGCGATTGCTCCTAGAATCATTCCGGTCATCGTCGGCGAAGGGCAGGTTGGCAGCCTCGTCGAAGCTGGCCTTGCGCTTTCCGCTGTAGGCCCAGCAGATCACTCCGAGGGTGGCGATCAGCACCAGCAGGGTGCCGAGGCCACGCAGGGTTCCGATGTCCATGGCCCTACCTCTTGTTCTTCAGGCTGGTGCCCAGCACCTGCAGGTAGGCGACCACGGCATCCATCTCGGTCTTGCCTTTCACCGCTGCTTGAGCGCCCGCGACGTCCTCGTCGGTGTAGGGCACGCCGAGGGTCTGCATGGCGCGGATCTTTGCGGCAGTGTCCTTCCCGTCCAGGGTGTTCTCCACCAGCCACGGGTAGGCCGGCATCTTCGACTCGGGCACTACGTTGCGCGGGTTGTACAGGTGCGCACGGTGCCAGTCGTCTGAGTAGCGGCCACCGACGCGGGCCAGGTCCGGACCGGTACGCTTGGAGCCCCACAGGAAGGGGTGATCCCAGACGCTTTCGCCAGCGACGGAGTAGTGGCCATAACGCTCGGTTTCAGCGCGGAAGGGGCGGATCATCTGCGAGTGGCAGCCCACGCAGCCTTCGCGGATGTAGATGTCACGACCTTCCAGTTGCAGGGCGGTGTAGGGCTTCATGCCGTCGACCGGTGTGTTGGTCACGTCCTGGAAGAACAGCGGCACGATCTGCACCAGGCCGCCGATGCTGACGGCCAGGACCATGAACAGCGCCAGGAGACCAACGTTCTTCTCGAGTTTCTCGTGCTGTTTCATCAGTGGGCTCCTTGCGGGATCTGCGCGGCGGCGTCGTATTCGGCTGGCTCGGAGGCCTTCACGGTGCGCCAGGTGTTCCAGGCCATGAGGAACATGCCGCTGAAGAAGATGGCCCCGCCGATTACCCGCACCACGAAGCCGGGATGGCTGGCTTCCAGGGCTTCAACGAAGGAGTAGGTGAGGGTGCCGTCTTCGTTGACAGCGCGCCACATCAGGCCCTGGGTGATGCCGTTGACCCACATCGAGGCGATGTACAGAACGGTGCCGATGGTGGCCAGCCAGAAGTGCGCGTTGATCAGTGCGGTGCTGTACATCTGCTCGCGACCGAACACCTTCGGAATCAGGTGGTACAGCGAGCCAATCGACACCATCGCTACCCAGCCAAGGGCACCGGCGTGTACGTGGCCGATGGTCCAGTCGGTGTAGTGGGAGAGGGCGTTGACGGTCTTGATGGCCATCATCGGGCCTTCGAAGGTGGACATGCCGTAGAAGGCCAGAGATACCACCAGGAAGCGCAGGATGGGGTCGGAGCGCAGCTTATGCCAGGCGCCGGAAAGGGTCATCATGCCGTTGATCATGCCGCCCCAGCTCGGTGCCAGCAGTACCAGCGACATCACCATGCCGAGGGACTGGGCCCAGTCCGGCAGGGCGGTGTAGTGCAGGTGGTGCGGACCGGCCCAGATGTACAGGGTGATCAGCGCCCAGAAGTGCACGATGGACAGGCGATAGGAATACACCGGCCGCTCGGCCTGCTTGGGCACGAAGTAGTACATCATCCCCAGGAAGCCAGCGGTCAGGAAGAAGCCCACCGCGTTGTGGCCGTACCACCACTGGATCATGGCGTCAGTGGCACCAGAGTAAAGGGAGTAGGACTTGGTCAGAGTGACCGGGATTTCCAGGTTGTTCACCAAGTGGAGAATGGCCACGGTGAGGATGAATCCACCGAAGAACCAGTTACCCACGTAGATATGCTTGGTCTTGCGCTTCACCACGGTTCCGAAGAAGACGATGGCGTAGCTGACCCAGACAATGGTGATCAGGATGTCGATCGGCCATTCCAGCTCGGCGTATTCTTTCGAGCTGGTCCAGCCCATTGGCAGGCTGATGGCGGCCAGCACGATCACCAGCTGCCAGCCCCAGAAGGTGAAGGCGGCGAGCTTGTCGGAGATCAGGCGGGTCTGGCAGGTGCGCTGCACTGCGTAGTAGCTGGTGGCGAACAGCGCGCATCCGCCGAAGGCGAAGATCACTGCGTTGGTGTGCAGCGGGCGAAGTCGGCCGAAGCTCGTCCAGGGAAGGTTGAAGTTGAGTTCCGGCCAGGCCAATTGTGCGGCGATGAGAACGCCGAGCCCCATCCCGACGATTCCCCACACCACCGTCATAATGGCGAACTGGCGGACCACCTTGTAGTTATAGGCGGTGCTGCTTGCTGTGCTCATGTTATGGGCTTCCGTCCACGGTTTTTAGATAGCGCGGCAAGCATGGTGAAAGCCCATTTCGTGGCTATTGATCTGGATCAATCGCCCACAATCGACGGAGAAGTCTGAATGCTCTTGTGGAACAGGCCTGATGGCCCGGCTTCGTACACCCTCGTCCTGGCCCATGGTGCCGGGGCGCCGATGGACAGCCCGTTCATGGATGACATGGCGCAAAGGCTCGCCGCGCGTGGTGTTGCGGTGGCCCGATTCGAGTTTCCCTACATGGCCGTACGGCGGGAGGATGGACGGCGCCGACCGCCAAATCCCCAGCCCCAGCTCTTGAGCTGCTGGCGGGAGATTCACACCCTCGTGCGACAGCAGGTCACAGGGCCGCTGGCCATCGGCGGCAAGTCCATGGGAGGGCGGATGGCCAGTCTGCTGGCCGATGAGTTGGGCGTCGACGCGCTCGTTTGCCTGGGCTATCCGTTCCATGCCGTCGGCAAGGCGGACAAGCCCCGTGTCGCCCATCTGGCCGATCTCAAGACCCCGACGTTGATCGTGCAAGGTGAGCGCGACCCCATGGGGGACCGCCTGACAGTGGCCGGCTACAGCCTGTCGGATGCCATTCGCGTGCAATGGCTGGTGGCGGGGGATCACGACCTGAAGCCGCTCAAGGCATCAGGTTTCAGCCATGAACAGCACCTGGACAGCGCGGCGGACGCCGTGGCCGCGTTTCTGGCGGGCTGAGTCCCGCTACTTGCGGGCTACGAGCAGGTCCAGTACCCCACCGCCGTCCTTGATGGTCTGCAGGATGATCTCGGAGCGGATATCGGTGACGCCATTGGCGCGGTTCAACCGGTTCACGATGAAGTCCGAGAACTGCTTCAGGTTGCGCACCTGGACCCGCAGTACGTAGTTGCTGTGCCCGGTGACGATGTAGGCGGCGATCACTTCTGGCCAGCCCTGCACCTTCTGGACGAAGCGTTCATGCCAGCCTTCCTCGTCCTGACGCATGGAAACATGGACCAGGGCTTCCAGTTCGACACCCAGGCGCTCGGCATCCAGTACCGGGCGGTAGCCGCGGATGATGCCTTCGTCCTCCAGGTTGCGCAGCCGGCGCAAGCAGGCAGACGGCGATAGCGCGACCTTCTCCGCCAGCTCCTGATTGCTGATGCGTCCGTTCTGCTGCAGGCAGAGCAGAATGCGAAGGTCGGTAGCGTCCAGGTTCAATTGAATATTCTTCTCTTGTTTTGAAGATTTTCAGAATTATCTGCGAACTAATGGGGTGAGTGGCGCAAAGATAGCACGAAAATTCGATGGACCTTGCAGCATGATTCTCTCGCTTGAGGAGGAGGACGAACATGCACGACGACAAGGTCCTGTGGGACATCAGCCCACCGCTGGACAGCAGTACCCCTACCTGGCCGGGCGACACGCCTTTCCAGGAAGAGCGCTGCTGGCGGATCGACGAACACTGCCCAGTCAATGTCGGGCGCATCACCCTGTCGCCCCACACCGGCGCCCACGCCGACGCGCCGCTGCACTACGACTCCACTGGGGCGGCTATCGGTGCCGTGGATCTCGCGCCTTACCTCGGACCCTGCCGGGTCATTCATTGCCTGGATGCCGGGCCGTACGTGCGGCCCGAGCAATTGGCACCCCAACTTGACGGGGTGCCGCCCCGGGTCCTGATCCGCACCTGGCACCAGTCACCCCTGGATACCTGGCCTGAGCACTTCGCCGCCATCCACCCCGGCTGCATCGAGCTCCTGGCCCATCACGGTGTGATGCTGGTGGGCACTGACACGCCCTCCCTGGACCCGCAGGACAGCAAGAGCCTCGACGCCCACCGCGCAGTGGCACGTCAGCGCATGGCCATCCTCGAAGGCCTGTTGCTGGATGAGGTGCCGTCCGGCGACTACGAACTGATCGCCCTCCCTCTCAAATTCACCCATCTCGATGCCAGTCCGGTTCGTGCCGTGCTGCGTCGTCACTCGAATTAGGAAAAGACCATGACAACAAGAGAAGACTGCCTGGCACTTGATGCTCGCGACTCACTTGCCGCGTTGCGTGAGGACTTCGCCCTGCCCGAGGGCATGATCTATCTGGACGGCAACTCCCTCGGCGCTCGCCCGGTTGCGGCCCTGGATCGAGCGCGCCAGGTGCTGGCGGACGAGTGGGGTGACGACCTGATCAGCAGCTGGAACAGCGCAGGCTGGCGCGGCCTGCCGGAGCGCCTGGGCAACAAGTTGGCGCCCCTGATCGGTGCCGGCGAGGACGAAGTGGTGATCACCGATACCACGTCCATCAACCTCTTCAAGGTGCTGGTGGCAGCCCTGCGCGTGCAGGCCGGACGCGATCCGTCGCGCAAGGTGATCGTCACCGAGACCAGCAACTTCCCCACCGACATCTACATGGTCGAAGGTCTGGCCGACATGCTGCAGCAGGGCTACAGCCTGCGTCTGGTGGACCGCCCGGAGGACCTGCCGGCGGCCATCGGCAATGACACCGCCGTGGTGATGATCACCCAGGTGAACTACAAGACCGGCTACCTGCACGACATGGCCGCGCTCACCGCGCTGGCCCACGAGTGCGGCGCGCTGACCATCTGGGACCTCTGCCACTCGGCCGGCGCGGTGCCGGTGGACCTCAAGGCTGCCGGCGCTGACTACGCCATCGGCTGCACCTACAAGTACCTGAACGGCGGCCCCGGTTCGCCGGCATTCGTCTGGGTTTCCCCGGAACTTCGGGAGCTGGTCTGGCAACCGCTTTCCGGCTGGTGGGGCCACGCCCGCCAGTTCGGCATGGAGCCCCGCTACGAGCCGGCGCCGGGGATCGGTCGTTACCTCTGCGGTACTCAGCCCATCACCTCGATGGCCTTGGTGGAGTGCGGCCTCGACACTTACGCCAAGACCGACATGCAGGCCTTGCGGCAGAAGTCCCTGGCGCTGACCGATCTGTTCATCGACCGCGTCCAGGCCCGCTGCGGCAAGCACCCGCTGACGCTGGTCACCCCGCTGGAGCACGCTCGTCGTGGCAGCCACGTGAGCTTCGAGCACCCTGAAGGCTACGCGGTCATCCAGGCGCTGATCGACCGGGGCGTCATCGGTGACTACCGCGAGCCGCGAATCATGCGTTTCGGCTTCACTCCGCTCTACACCCGCTTTGTCGATGTCTGGGACGCCGCGGAAATCCTCGGCGAGGTACTCGACAGCGGTGCCTGGCGCGAAGAGCGCTTCATGACCCGCAAACAAGTGACCTGATCCAGAACCACAAGCCCCTTGCCCGGGTGCCATCCCCAGGAATGGCGCCCAGCCTCGACCCCATAAACACAAAAAGAGGTTGAATCCATGAAGCTGAATCCGTCGTCGGCGTGCCCGTTACTGCTGCTCGGAGCCTTGAGCCCCCACCTGATGGCCGGGGAGGCCGAAGGTGGCTTTTTCGACGACAGTCGCCTGGTCCTGACCCAGCGCAACTTCTACTTCCATCGCAACATCCTGAATAACCCGGGTGGGCAGAACTACCGTGAGGAGTGGGCCCATGGGATGATCCTGGACTACAGCTCCGGCTTTACCCGGGGCACCGTTGGTTTCGGCATCGATGCCTACGCAAACCTCGGTCTGAAGCTCGACAGCAGCCGCTCTCGCACCGGCACCGACCTGCTTCCAGTGGATTCCGAAGGGCAACCCGAGGACGAGTACTCGGAAGTGGGCGCCGCGGTGAAAGTTCGCGTCTCACGCAGCGAGCTGAAGTACGGCAGCCAAGCCCCCATGAATCCGGTGTTCGGTACGGGCAACGCGCGATTGTTCACCCCGATGGCTATCGGCATTTCGCTCAACAGTCGGGAGATCGATGATCTGCTGGTGGATGCCGGCCATTTCACCGCTGGTAATGACGGCAATTCCACCAACTCCGACGGGGCGCTCAAGGCACTCTACGCCCAGGTGGAAACGCGCCGGGTCGACTACGCGGGACTCAACTGGACGCCCTCCAACGGCACCAGCTTCTCCGTCTATGGCTCGCGCTTCGAGGACATCTGGCGGCAGTACTACGCCAGTGCCAGCCAGCGCCTGGACCTCGACCAGGGCCGGGCCCTGACGTTCGACCTGAATCTCTACCGCACCCTCGACCAGGGACAGCAGCGGGCGGGTGAGATCGACAACACCACCTGGTCCCTGTCCGGACGCTACAGCCAGGGCCCCCACGCACTGACCCTGGCCTACCAGCGAGTGCATGGCGACGAGCCATTCGACTACCTGGGCTTCGATCGCCAGCCGGGCACCTCGATCTTCCTCGCCAACTCGGTGCAGGTGCTCGACTTCAATGCCCCCAACGAGCGCTCCTGGCAGCTGCGCTACGACCTGGACCTGGCAGCCTTCGGCGTACCCGGCCTCAGCTTCATGACCCGTTACATCAGTGGCGACCACATCGACGACAGCCACTACCGGGGCGGCCCGAACGGCGCCTACGGCCGCTATGGCGAGGATGGCAGGCGCTGGGAGCGCGATATCGAGTTGCGCTACGTAGTGCAGTCCGGTCCGGCGAAAGACCTCTCGCTCCGCCTGCGCCAGGCCAGCATCCGCTCCACCGAAGAGGTGGCCCGCGCCGATACCGCGGACAACAACGAACTGCGGGTGATAGTCGAGTACCCGCTGCAACTGCTCTGACGCCTGCCACAACGACAAGACATACGAGGCACAAATGACCAACAAGACTGGATTCGCCGCAATCGCGGCTCGTGAGCAGGGGCTCAAGCGCCAGCTCACTTCGGCGCAGATGAGCATGATCGCCATCGGTGGCGCCATCGGCACCGGGCTCTTCATGGGCAGCAGCTTCGCTATCGGCTTCGCCGGGCCGGGTGTGCTCATCAGCTATTCCATCGGTGCACTCATCGCATTGTTGCTGATGGGCTGCCTGGCGGAAATGACCGTGGCTCATCCCACCTCCGGCTCTTTCGGCGCCTACGCCGAGTACTACGTTGGCCCGATGGCCGGCTTCCTGGTGCGCTATGCCTACTGGGCGGCCATTGTCCTGGCGGTAGGCACCGAAGTGACCGCCATTGCCCTGTACATGAAGTACTGGTTCCCGGATGTGGCGGGTTGGGTGTGGATCCTGCTGTTCTCTTCCGTGCTGGTCCTGACCAACGCCATCAGCGTCAAGGCGTTCGGCCATTTCGAATATTGGTTCTCCGCGATCAAGATCAGTGCCATCCTCGCCTTCATCCTGCTGGGGGCCTGGCTGGTGTTCGGTGGCCAGCACCCGGAATACGGATTCCACCATTACGTTGAACATGGTGGCTTCCTGCCCCATGGCCTGTCGGGCGTCTGGATCGCCGTCATCATCGCCATCTTCAGCTACCTGAGCATCGAGATGATCGCGGTGGCGGCCGGCGAGGCGGAGCAACCGGAGGTGGCCGTGAAGAATGCCTTCCGCGTGACCATGGTGCGGCTGGTGGTGTTCTACATCTTCACCCTGGCGCTGATCCTCGCCATGGTGCCCTGGGACCAGTCGGGGCAGGGCGCCCAGAGCCCCTTCGTCACTGTGATGCAGCAGGTGGGCATCCCCGGCGCCACGGGCCTGATCAACTTCGTGATCCTGGTGGCGGCGCTGTCGGCGATGAACAGCCAGCTCTACACCACGACGCGGATGATGTTCAGCCTCTCCCGCGCGGGGCACGCGCCCAAGGCCATGGGCCGGGTGAGCAGTGCCGGGGTGCCGTTGAACGCCCTGGCGATGTCCTGCACCGGCGTCGCCCTGGCGACCCTGGTCAACCTGGCGTTCCCAGAGGAGTCCTTCATGCTGATGATGGCGATTTCCATCTTCGGCGCGCTTTTCGCCTGGATGATGATCTTCCTCACCCACTACCGTTTCCGCCGTTACCACGAACGTCACGGCAGTGCGCGACTGTCCTTCCGCATGTGGGGCTTTCCCTGGGCGACGCTGTTGGGCCTCGGATTGATGCTGGCGATTCTGGTGACCACCGCCTTCGTACCGGCCTTCCGCATGACCTTGGTGTTCGGCGTGCCTTTCCTTGCACTGCTGGCGCTGGCCTATCAGTTGTACTTCCGCCAGGGCACGGAGGTAGTCCGGGAAGGGCAGGGGGCGTAAAGGTCGTTGTGGACCTCGCGATCCACACGCAAATAGAAAAAAGGGCGCCTTTCGGCGCCCTTTTTCATGGTCGGTGTCGTCAGCGGTTGAACCTGTCCACCAGGGAATACTGCCCCTGAGCGGTGTGGGTCAGCTCCTCGCTGAGCAACGCCGTGCGCTGGGCCTCTCCCGAGGTCTGGTCGGCCAGATGGGCGATGCTGCTGATGCTCTGGTTGATCTGTTCGGCCACCGCGCTCTGTTCTTCGGTTGCGGCGGCGATCTGGTCAGCCATGTCAGCGATGTTGGCCACCGCTTCGCTGATGCCCACCAGTGCCTGGTCCGCCTGGAGCACGCGCTCGACGCCTTCATCCGCCTGGCGACGACCATGCTCCATGGTGTGCACGGCTTCCTCTGCGGTTTTCTGCAGCTGGGCGATCAGCTGATGGATCTGCCCGGTGGATTCAGCCGTGCGCTGGGCGAGTTGGCGCACTTCGTCGGCGACCACGGCAAAGCCACGGCCCATCTCACCGGCGCGGGCGGCCTCGATCGCGGCGTTGAGTGCCAGCAGGTTGGTCTGGTCGGCGATGCCTTTGATCACATCCACCACGCCACCGATCTCGTTGCTGTCCTGAGCCAGGCGCGTGACCGTCTCGCCGGTCTCGCCCACCGATTGCGAGAGACGCTGGATGGCCTCGCGGGTTTCGGCGGCGATGTTGCGGCCCTGGCTGGTCAGGCGATTGGCTTCCTGGGTGGCGTCGGCGGTGCGCTGCACGTTGTTGGCCACTTCCTGGGTGGTGGCGGCCATCTGGTTCACGGCAGTGGCCACCTGCTCGGTTTCCACCCGTTGGCGTTCCAGCCCTTCCGAACTGTTATGGGCCAGGGCATCCGCCTGGCGAGCCTGCTGGGTCAGGTGTTCCGCGGTGTCCTGCAGACGGGTCAGGCAGGTCTTCAGGCGGGCTTCCTGGCTGAGCATGGCCATTTCCAGGCGCGCCTGGACGCCCCGGCTGTCGGTATACATCTGAGCGATCAGCGGGTCTGAGGTGGTCTGCTCGGCCAGGTGCAACAGGCGCTTGATGCCGCGGTTCTGCCAGGCGAGTCCAACCAGGCCCAGCGGCACCGAGACCAGTGCGGCCAGGAGGAAGCCCCAGTGGGAGTTCAGCCAGGCACCGATCAGGAAACCGATCTGGCTGATGAGGATGAAGGGCAGCCAATCCTGGAGAACCGGCAGCCACTTGTCGCGGCTGGGGATGGCCGCCTTGCCGGTGTTCAGGCGCTGGTAAAGGGCTTCGGCACGACGCACCTGCTCGGCGGTGGGTCTGATCCGCACGGACTCGTAGCCAGTGACCTGGTTGCCTTCGAAGATCGGGGTGACGTAGGCATTCACCCAGTAGTGATCGCCGTTCTTGCAGCGATTCTTCACCACCCCCATCCAGGGGCGACCCTTCTTCAGGGTGGTCCACATGTGGGCGAATACAGCAGGGGGGACGTCCGGGTGTCGCACCAGGTTGTGCGGGGAACGAATCAGTTCGTCGCGGCTGTAGCCGCTGATCTCGACGAACGCCTCGTTGGCATAAGTGATGACGCCCTTGCTGTCCGTAGTGGAGATCAGGCGCTGCTCGACGGGGAAACTGCGTTCCCGCTGGGTAATGGGTTGATTATTTCTCATAGTTTCCTTCCGCAAGGCTTACTGCTTCTATCGGCATCTATGCGCCAAGGTTGAGCCTTTTCTTTGGGGCGCAGAGTCTAGCCGGCTTTCGGAGCCGGCTGTCCGATTGCCTTGCTGGAGCGGTTCGATTACCGCACTCGCCCTTGGAGCTGAGTAGGGGAGAAGGCCCCGGAAGAACAAGGTGCTCAGTTTCCGGGGGCTTGCGGGTGGGAGGACGTTTCAGCCGGCGAGCAACTGCCGCAGCACGTAATGAAGGATGCCCCCGGCCTTGAAGTACTCCACTTCATTCCGGGTATCGATGCGGCAGAGCAGTTGGGTGCTGTCCTTCGAGCCGTCCTCGCGGGTGATTTCCAGGCTGAGGTCCATGTGTGGCCGCAGGCTGGCGCTTTCCAGGCCGCTGATGGCCAGGGTTTCCTTGCCGGTCAGGTTAAGGGTCTTGCGATCCTGACCATCCTTGAACTGCAACGGCAGTACGCCCATCCCCACCAGGTTGGAACGGTGGATGCGCTCGAAGCTTTCGGCGATGACCGCCTTGATACCCAGCAGGTTGGTGCCCTTGGCGGCCCAGTCGCGGGAGGAGCCGGTGCCGTATTCCTTGCCGGCGATTATCACCAGCGGCGTGCCTTCCGACTGATAGCGCATGGCGGCGTCGTAGATGGCCAGCTTCTCGCCGCTGGGGATGTGCAGGGTATTGCCGCCTTCCTCGCCGCCGAGCATTTCGTTGCGAATGCGGATATTGGCGAAGGTGCCGCGCATCATCACTTCATGGTTCCCGCGCCTCGATCCGTAGGAGTTGAAGTCCGCCGGGGCCACGCCGTGCTCACGCAGGTAGCGTCCAGCCGGGCTGTCGGCCTTGATATTGCCGGCAGGCGAGATGTGGTCGGTGGTCACCGAGTCGCCCAACAGGGCGAGGATGCGCGCCTGGCGCACATCCTCCACCTTCGGCGGGGCGCCGGTGATTTCGGCGAAGAAGGGCGGGTGCTGGATATAGGTCGAGTCGGCCTGCCAGGCATAGGTGTCGGACTCCGGTACCGCGATCGACCGCCACTTTTCGTCGCCGGCGAAGACCTCGGCGTATTCCTTGCGGAACATCGCGGTATCCACTTTCCGGATGGCTTCGGCGATTTCCTGCTGGCTCGGCCAGATGTCCTTGAGGTAGACCGGTTGGCCATCGCTGCCTACGCCGAGCGGCTGGCTGCCGAGGTCCAGGCGCACGCTGCCGGCCAGGGCGTAGGCGACCACCAGGGGCGGGGAGGCCAGCCAGTTGGCTTTCACCAGCGGGTGAACCCGACCTTCGAAGTTGCGGTTGCCGGACAGCACCGAGGCAACGGTTAGGTCAGCTTGCTGGATGGCTTGCTCGATGGGGTCCAGCAGGGGGCCGGAGTTGCCGATGCAGGTCGTGCAGCCGTAACCCACCAGGTTGAAGCCGAGCTGGTCCAGGTAGGCGGTGAGGCCGGCGGCGCGGAAGTATTCGGTCACCACCTTGGAGCCGGGAGCCAGTGAGGACTTGACCCAGGGTTTCCGTCGCAGGCCCTTTTCCACGGCTTTCTTCGCGACCAGGCCGGCGGCCATCATCACGCTGGGGTTGGAGGTGTTGGTGCAGGAGGTGATCGCGGCGATGACCACCGCGCCGTCGTCGAGGCTGAACCGTTCGCCATCATCCAGCGTCACGCTGATGCTTTCAGCAGCGGTGGCGCCAGCGGGCCTGACCTGAAGGTCCAGCAGATCACTGAAGGCTCCCGGTACCTGGGGCAGCGGCACGCGATCCTGCGGGCGCCGGGGGCCGGCCAGGCTGGCTTCGACACTGCCGAGGTCCAGCGAAAGCGAATCGGTGAACACTGGCTCATGGCCTGGTTCGCGCCACAGGCCCTGGGCCTTGCTATAGGCCTCCACCAGTTGCACGGTTTCCTCCGGCCGACCGGACAGGCGCAGGTAGCCCAGGGTGATGTCGTCCACCGGGAAGAAGCCGCAGGTGGCACCGTATTCCGGGGCCATGTTGGCGATGGTGGCGCGATCGGCCAGGGGCAGGTCGGCCAGTCCGTCGCCATAAAATTCGACGAATTTTCCGACCACGCCTTTCTTGCGCAGCATCTGGGTGACGGTGAGCACCAGGTCGGTGGCGGTGATGCCTTCACGCAGCTTGCCGGTGAGCTTGAAGCCGATCACCTCGGGAATCAGCATCGACACCGGCTGGCCAAGCATGGCCGCTTCGGCCTCGATGCCGCCGACGCCCCAGCCGAGCACGCCCAGGCCATTGATCATGGTGGTGTGGGAGTCGGTGCCCACCAGCGTGTCGGGGAAGGCGTAGGTGAGCCCGTCTTCTTCGCGGGTCCAGACGGTTCGGGCGAGGTACTCGAGGTTGACCTGGTGGCAGATGCCGGTGCCGGGCGGCACCACGCTGAAGTTGTCGAAAGCCCGCTGACCCCAACGGAGGAACGCATAGCGCTCGCCATTGCGCTGCATCTCGATCTCGACGTTCTGCTCGAAGGCGGCCTGGGAGGCAAAGCGGTCCACCATCACCGAGTGATCGATCACCAGATCCACTGGCGACAGCGGGTTGATCCGCTGCGGGTCGCCGCCCGCCGCAGCCACGGCGGCGCGCATGGCGGCCAGGTCCACCACCGCAGGCACCCCGGTGAAATCCTGCATCAGCACGCGCGCGGGGCGGTACTGGATTTCGCGATCCGAGCTGCGTGGGCCGAGCCAGTCGGCCAGGGCCTTGAGGTCGGTGGCAGTGACGGTTTCGTTGTCCTCCCAGCGCAACAGGTTCTCCAGCAACACCTTCATCGACATGGGCAGCCTGTCGATTGCGCCCAGGCGTTTGGCCGCCTCGGGCAGGCTGAAGTAGTGGTAGGTCTTGCCGGCGATTTCCAGGCTGCGGCGGCAGTTCAGGCTATCCAGGGAAGGCATCGGATTTCTCCTTGAGGCCCACACGGCATGGGCCGGCTGCTCGTACGGAATCTAAAACCCTAGCTCTGCTTGGCGGGTCTTGCCATTTCAGCCGACCGTCAGGTGGGAGTGGGGTTCCCCTCGCGGTTGTATCCGGCTGTAGGAAATTCCTTCCTGGCCTGTGTGAAAACGGGCGCCGCGCAACTATAGTGCGCGCCCAGGAGGAACCCCGATGAACACCTTGCTGTTGCACTGCCGCCCCGGTTTCGAGGGCGAGGTCTGCGCCGAAATGACCGAGCATGCCGCCCACCTCGATGTGGCCGGTTACTCGAGGGCCAAGCCGCAGAGCGCCTGCGCCGAATTCGTCTGCACCGAGCCCGGTGGCGCCGAACGGCTGATGCGCAAAGTGCGTTTCAGCCAGTTGATCTTCCCGCGCCAGTGGGCCCGTGGTGAATATGTCGACCTGCCGGAAACCGACCGCATCGGTGTACTGCTGGAAGCGCTGGGCGATTACCCAGTGTGCGGCAGCCTCTGGCTGGAGGTGCTGGACACCAACGAGGGCAAGGAGCTGTCGACCTTCTGCCGCAAGTTCGAGAAGCCCTTGCGCGCGGCCCTGACCAAGGCCGGCAAGCTCAAGGACGATCCGCAGCTGCCGCGCCTGCTGCTGACCATCCGCAGCGGCCGCCAGGCCTTCGTTGGTCTGGCCGAATCGAACAATTCGGCACTCTGGCCCATGGGAATCCCGCGCCTGAAGTTTCCCCGCGAGGCGCCGAGCCGCTCCACCCTCAAGCTGGAGGAAGCCTGGCATCAGTTCATTCCACGCAACCAGTGGGATGCGCGCCTTGCTCCCGGCATGACGGCCGTCGATCTGGGCGCCGCGCCGGGTGGCTGGACCTGGCAACTGGTGCAGCGGGAGATCAAGGTCACCGCCGTCGACAATGGTCCGATGGCGGAGAGCCTGATGTATTCCGGCTTTGTCGAGCATCAACGCGCTGACGGCTTCACCTTCAAGCCGCGCCGGCCGGTCAACTGGATGGTGTGCGACATCGTCGAGAAACCCGCCCGTACCGCCGCGATGATCGAGACCTGGCTCGGCGAGGGCTGGTGCCAGGAGGCGGTGGTCAACCTCAAGCTGCCGATGAAGCAGCGCTATGCCGAAGTGCAGAAGCTGCTGGCACGCATCGAGGCCGGGATGAAGGGCAGGGGGCTGAAGGTGTCCATCGCCTGCAAGCAGCTCTATCACGATCGCGAGGAAGTGACCTGCCACCTGCGCAGGTTGTAGTGCTGCTTGTAGGGGCGAATTCATTCGCCAAGCAGGCCGAAGGTCTGTCCCTCAAGGCCTGATAGGGCAGCTGCGCTGCCCTTGGCGAATGAATTCGCCCCTACAGCTCCATCCGCTCCACCCAGTAACTCTGCTTGTGCCCCCGCACCTGGTACTCCGCCATCAACTGCTCGGCTTCACCGCGGCTCAGTCCGGCACGCAGGACGAACACGTTGCCGTTGTCGTCCAGCCGCTTGACGCACCAGTTGCGCTCAGGGGATTCGGGCATGGCGAGCTCCTGCAAAGCTCCATGCTGCGCCGTCTTTCACTGGCTGGCGAGCGGTGCTTCCAGAGGCAGGAGCGGCGGCAGGCTGACGAGCCCCTTCAGCGTCGTCACGCCCGGATTCCAGGAGCTGTTGAACAGGTATTGGCCGCTGAAACCGCTGACCTTTAGACCCAGTTCATCGCCGGGCTGGAGCAGGGCGCTGGCGACGGCGAGATCGACCCGCCCAGCCTTGAGCGGCGTGCTCTGTTCGCTGAGCGCTTCGACCTTGCCGCCGGCACGTCGCACCGCCAGCGAGGCGAACAGCAGTGGCGCATCGGCGTCGCGATCCAACTCAAGGCGCACACTGCCCACCAGTCCGCTCGTTGCCTCGACCTTGCGCAAGGGAATGAAGCTGGACGGGCTGAGCCAACCGCTGGTCAGCGGGCGGACACGGGTTTCTGGCAGGGGCTGGAGTGCATCGGCTTGGGGAAGTCGTTGCAGTGCCAGCCCGTGGTCCAGGTCGAGGCTGAGGCAAAGGTCCGGCACGCTATCGGCAGCTCCGGGCCGCCCACGCAGTTTGTCTTCATACCAGGCGACTACTGCCTGGTAGAGGTTAATGGCGCGATCGCCACAATGCAGGACTGGCTCGTTGTTGAAGGGCGGCAGGCCACTCCAGCGCTGCAGGGGCGGCGGCAGGATGTGCCCACCCTGCATCCCCAGCAGACGTACGTCGGCGTCGCCTTGGCCCAGGCATTCGCGGATGGCCAAGCCCTGGTCGAGGGGGAAAAGCGTATCCCGCAGGCCCTGGATCAGTAGCGCATCGGCGTGGGGGCGCTGGCCGCGCTGGCAATAGCTGGCGAGGCTGTGCGCCTTGAGCTCGGCCTGCACCTGGGGTGTCATCTCGCCGCCGGCGCTTTTCAGGTAAGACGCCTGGGTGAATTTGCCCAGGTCGTAGCCCGTGGCGACGCCCAGGCCCAGCAATACGCCGGTCCAGCCCACCTTCATGTGTCCGCCCGGTGCCAGGGCTTCCGACAGGTCGTACCAGGTGGCGATGGGCACGATGGCGTCGATGCGCGGATCTTCCGCCGAGGCCAGCAGTTGCACGGCGCCACCGTAGCTTTCGCCCAGCATACCGACACGTGGGTCGCCGGGGCCGTCCATGCTCAGGCGTGGCAGGTGACTGGCGGCCCAATCGATGACGGCGAGTGCGTCCTGCACCTCGTAGCGCGGGTCCATCATCTCGATGTTGCCGTCACTGCCGCCCCAGCCGCGTTGGTCGTAGCTGATCACCCAGAATCCTGCACGCCAGGCTTTGAGCGCTGCGCGCCCGGACATCATCTGCTGGCCATAGAAACCCTCCGGCCCGGTCACGCGCCATCCGCCCCAGCCGTGGGTGTGCACCACGACGGGAGCCTGCTCCCCTTGTTTGAGGGCGGGTTGAAAGACGGTGGCGGATAGCCGCGTGCCGTCGCGAGCGGTAATGACGGTTTCGAAATGGGTCGCAGGCAGCTCGCGATCGGCGAGGGTGCTGAAGTCGGGGAGCTGTTCGCGGGCGGCACAGCCGTTGAGCAAGAGGAGGGCGAGTAACAAGCTGGCGAGGCGCATCGGAGGACCGCTGGCAGGAATGACCGCCTCAGCTTGCCCGAGCAGACGGTGGGAAAGAGCCCATCCAAGGTTGTGCAGCGTTGTGGCCAGACGTCGCAGCACGGGCTTCAAGGCTGGGCGGGCAACCGGCTTTGCGCCACAATAGCTGCCAGTTTTCGGAGTGCCCCATGTCCCAACAGCCTGATGCCATTCTCGACGCCACCGGCCTGAACTGCCCAGAGCCAGTGATGATGCTGCACAACAAGGTGCGCGACCTGCCGGCCGGCGGCCTGCTCAAAGTCATCGCCACCGATCCGTCCACCCGCCGCGACATCCCCAAGTTCTGCGTCTTCCTCGGCCATGAACTGCTGGACCAGTCGGAAGAGGCTGGTACCTACTTCTACTGGATTCGCAAGAAGTCCGACTGATGCCCTTCTACTTCGCCTACGGTTCGAACATGAATCCGGCGCGGATGCGCCATCGTGGCCTGGCCTTCAGCGAAGCCCTCGCCGGGCGCCTGGAAGGTTATGCCCTGTGCTTCAACAAGCGCGCCCACGACCGCCCCGGTCGATCCTATGCCAACATCCGCTACCAGCGGGACGGCGTGGTGGAGGGCGTGCTCTACCGCCTGGAGCACGAGGATGAGATCTGGAAGATGGACCCCTTCGAAGGTACGCCGATCTTCTACAGCCGGGAGCGCATGCCGGTAGTCACCGCCCGAGGTGTGCAGTCTGCCTGGGTCTATGTGGCCAATCCGGCCATGCGCGAGGACGGCCTGTGGCCGACCCGCAGCTACCTGGAACACCTGCTGGCTGGCCGGGAATTCCTGACGCCTGCGTACTGGGAGAACCTGGCTGCCGTTCCGGCCCATGCCGACGAGTGATACGTCCTGTGCAAGAAAAAGGGCCGCTTGAAGCGGCCCTTTTTCGTTAGCTGCGAATCCTCGCTCGCGCACTGCGTGCCAGCCGCAGGCTGAGCAACAGCGCCGCGCAGGTCAGGCCTACGACCAGGCCCTGCCAGAGCCCCTTGGGACCGCTGGGTTCGCCCAGCCAGTTGGAAAGCCCGAGCGCATAACCCACGGGCAGACCGATGCCCCAGTAGGCGAACAGCGTGATGATCATGGTCGCGCGAGTGTCCTGATAGCCGCGCAAGGCGCCGGCGGCGGCGACCTGGATGGCATCGGAGAACTGGAACAGCGCGGAGTAGACAATCAGCATCGCGGCCACGGCGATCACCTGCGGATCGGGCGAGTACATCTTTGCGATCAGCTCACGGCACAGCAGCATCAGGCTCGCCGAGATGCAGGCGTAGGCCAGCGCGGTACCGATACCGACTCCCGCAGCGAAGCGCGCCGCCCGTGGATCGCCGCGGCCCAGGGCCTGGCCCACACGCACGGTGACGGCCATTGCCAGGGCGTAGGGAATCATGAAGATCAGCGCGCTGAAGTTCAGGGCGATCTGGTGGCCGGCGACCACGGTGGCGCCCAGGCCGCCGATCAGCAGGGCGATCACGGCGAAGATGCTCGACTCGGCGAATACCGCGACGCCGATGGGGACACCCACCGAGAGCAGGCGTTTCATCAGCGCCAGTTGCGGCCGGTCGAATCGCTCGAACAGCTTGCTCGGCTTGTACGCCGGTGCGCGGGTCACCCAGGTCAGCATGCCCAGCAGCATGAACCACATCACCGTGCCGCTGGCCCAGCCGCAGCCCACGCCACCCAAGGCGGGCATGCCGAAGTGGCCGTAGATCAGGATGTAGTTCAGCGGAATGTTCAGCAGCAGGCCGCAGATGCCCAGCACCATGCTCGGACGCGTGCGGCCCAGGCCATCGCTGAAGCAGCGCAGTACGTAGTAGAGCGCCACGGCGGGGAAGCCGAAGGCGATACCGTGCAGGTACCCCATGGCCGGGTCGATCAGCTCCTGGTCCACGCCCATCAGCTCGAGAACAGGGCGTGCGTTGACCAGCAGCAGGGCACCGCTGAGACCGACCGCCAGCGCCAGCCAGAGGCCCTGGCGCACCAGGGGGCCGATGTCTTCCTGCTTGCCGGCGCCGAAGCGCTCGGCAACCTTGGCGGTGGTGGCGAGGAGGATGCCGGTCATCAGCAGGAAGACCGGAATCCAGATGGAGTTGCCGAGCGCCACGGCGGCGAGGTCGCGCGGGCTGACGCGGCCGGCCATGACGGCGTCGACAAAGCCCATGGCGGTGTTGGAGAGCTGGGCGATCATGATGGGAGCCGCCAGCTTGAGCAGCGCGCGCAGTTCCGTGCTGGCGCGACTGAGTCGGGTTTCTGCGTGATTCACTGAGAGTTCCATATCGATAAGGCGTCCTCCGGGCGTGCCGGTGGTGTCCATGCTGAGAGTGGCTGTAAGGGGTCTGGACGTTGCCTGGTCACGACGGGCTCGCGACGGTTCACTATCCCAGCCTTTGCAGAAGAGGCTGCCGGCGGAACGGGATGTGGAGGCTGAGGGACCGGTAGTCTACGCCCTGACATAACGGTCAGAAAAGAGGGGCAGCGGGTTGCCGCGTGGGCGTAGGAGCGGGTGATTGCGTAGAATAGCGGTCTCTCTGCAGGAGCCTGCCATGCGAATAGTTGCCGACGAAAACATCCCCCTGGTCGACGCCTTCTTTGGCGCCCTGGGTGAAATCCGCCGCCTGCCGGGCCGCGCCATCGATGCGGCAGCCCTGGCAGACACCGACCTGTTGCTGGTGCGCTCGGTGACCCATGTCGATCGTGCGCTCCTGGCGGGCAGTCCGGTGCGATTCGTGGGCACTTGCACCATTGGCACCGACCATCTCGACCTCGAGTATTTCGCTGAAGCGGGCATCGCCTGGTCCAGTGCGCCCGGTTGCAACGCCCGGGGCGTGGTCGACTACGTGCTGGGCAGTTTGTTGCTGCTGGCCGAAGACGAAGGCGTCCGGCTCGCCTCGCGCACCTTTGGCGTGGTCGGCGCCGGCCAGGTTGGCGGGCGTCTGGTGGATGTATTGCGTGGCCTCGGCTGGCGGGTGCTGGTCTGCGATCCGCCGCGCCAGGCCGCTGAGGGCGGTGATTTCGTCGACCTGGAAACCATCCTCCGCGAGTGCGATGCCATCAGCCTGCACACGCCGCTGGACAACGCTGGCGCCCACCCGACCCATCACTTGCTTGACGCTGAGCGGCTGGAGCGCCTGCGGCCCGGCACCTGGCTGGTCAATGCCAGTCGCGGCGCAGTGGTCGACAACCGTGCCTTGCGCGAGCTGCTGGAGCGTCGCAAGGACCTGCGCGCGGTGCTGGACGTCTGGGAGGGCGAGCCCGTGGCGGACGTCGAACTGGCGCGCCTGTGCCGTATCGCCACGCCACACATCGCCGGCTACAGCCTTGATGGCAAACTGCGTGGCACCGCGCAGATCTATCAGGCGTGGTGCCGCTTCAGTGGCCAGGCGGAAAGCGTACAACTGGACGAGTTGCTGCCGACGCCCTGGCTGGAGGAACTGACCCTCGATGCCAGCTGCGATCTTGATTGGGCCCTGGCGACCCTGTGCCGCGCAGTGTACGACCCGCGCCGCGACGATGCGGACTTCCGCCGTAGCCTCGTGGGCGATGAGCTGCAACGCCGCGCCGCCTTCGATGCCTTGCGCAAGCACTATCCGGTGCGACGGGAAATCGACGGGCTGCGGGTACGTTTGACGGGAGAGGCGCCGAAGTTGGCGGAGATGGTTCGGGCGCTCGGGGCCGAGCTGGTTTAGATAATGGGCCCGGGATTGCCCCGGGCCCAGGCGCGTCAGGCCTTTCTCAGCTCGGATGCCAGCTGCTTGTGCAGTTCCTGGCAGGCGCGCTGGATCATGATTTCGGTGATCGGAATCTCACGGCCTTCGGCGTCGATGATCGCGCCGCCGACGGGACGACGCGGTTGCAGCGGGATCACGCGGCTATCGGTAGTGCTGTCGTGCAAGCTCATGGCCTGTCTCCTCATTCAGGTGGTGCGCGCAGTCTAGGTAGGGCATATGAACGCGCAGTGACAGTTGGCGCGACGGGTGCGCCGGAAAAACGAAAGACCAGGAAACACTAGCAGCGAATATGCCAACTGCGAGCGTCCTGGTCCTGGTGGATGGACCCCCTGGGTGGGGCGAGAGTTCAGTACGAGGTAAGCATGTCTCTGTTCCACATGGGTCTGATCATCAATCCCCTTGCCGGTCTGGGCGGCCCGGCAGCGCTCAAGGGCAGCGACGGAGTCGCCGCAGATGCCCTCGCCAGAGGCGCCGAGCCTCGATCGGCTGCGCGCACGCGTCTCGCCCTGGAATGCCTGTTGCCGCTTGTCGGGCGTATCCAGTTCGTCACCTTCCCCGGCCCGATGGGCGCCGACCTGCTGGCGGAGATGGGTTTTTCCCATCGCGTCCTGGGGCATCTCGACGGTCCGGTCACCAGCGCCGACGATACGCGCCACGCTGTCGATGCCCTGCAGGATGCCGGAGTGGCGCTGATCCTCTTCGCAGGTGGTGACGGTACGGCGCGGGATGTCAGCGCGGCGATTCGTGGCGATCAGCCGGTGCTGGGTATTCCCGCCGGGGTGAAGATCCACTCCGGCGTCTATGCCATCAGCCCGCGTGCCGCCGGGGAATTGGCGCGGCGTTTGGTGGAAGGCGGGCTGGTGCGTCTGGCCAGTGGCGAGGTGCGCGACCAGGACGAGACCGCCCTTCGAGACGGCAAGGTGGCGGCGCGCTGGTATGGCGAGCTGACGGTGCCGGTGGAAGGCCACTTCATGCAGCACGTCAAGCAAGGCGGCATGGAGTCGGAGGAGTTGGTGCTGGTGGATCTTGCCGACTGGCTGAGTGACAGCTGGGAGGAGGACGTGCGCTATGTATTCGGGCCGGGCTCCACCCTGCATGGCCTGGCCGCCAACCTGGGCCTGGAGACGACGCTGCTGGGTGTGGATGTGATCGAGAACGGCGCGGTGATCGCCCGCGACGTCACCGAGACGCAACTGTTCGAGCTCGTGGATGGGCATCCCGCGCGGCTGCTCGTCACCGCCATTGGTGGCCAGGGTCACATCATCGGCCGCGGCAACCAGCAGATCAGCCCGCGGGTACTGCGTGCCATCGGCCTGGAACACCTGCGGGTGGTGGCCACCAAGCGCAAGCTCGGCACCCTGGAGGGCCGGCCGCTACTGGTGGACAGCGGCGATCCGGCACTGGACGACGCCTTCCCCGACGCGGTGCGGGTCTGGGCCGGTTACAAGGAAGAGCTCCTCTACCCGCTTGGGTGGGGCGACGAGGGCTGACGCCGCTCGCTGGTTTCCACGGGGATCGGATACCATCGACGACACTTTCCCGTAGATGCAGGAGCATCGCGATGGATGTCGAGCAGTACCCGCCCCACGTTCGACCCGGCGAGCGCGTCGTGCTGTTCGACGGGGTCTGCAAGCTCTGCAGCGGTTGGGCGAAGTTCCTGATTCGCCATGACCGGGCGCGAGTATTCAAGCTCGCGTCGGTGCAGTCTGCGGAAGGGCAGGCGATCCTCCGCTGGTTCGGCCTGCCCACGGACAGCTACGCAACCATGCTCTACGTCGAAGGCCGGGAGTTGTTTGTCCGCTCAGAGGCCATTGCACGCATCGTCCGCCAGTTGCCGACGCCCTGGCCGCTATTGGGTGTATTCCGCATCCTGCCGCTGGCCTTGCGGGACTGGTGCTACGACCGTATTGCCTTGAATCGCTACCGCCTTTTCGGCAGGTATGACGTCTGCCTGTTACCGTCGCCCGACCATGAGGGGCGCTTTCTGAATGCCGATCGCTGAGCTGCGACGCTTCGCAATGCTTGCCCGTTGTGGGCTGGCACTCCTGTTCCTCTATCACGGCCTGGTGCCGAAGCTGCTCTGGCTGAGCTCCGACGAGAGGCTGATGATCACCGCCCACGGCCTCACGCATGTCGAGCTGGTGGCGACCCTGGCCGGACTGGCGGAAATCATCCTCGCGCTGATCCTCTTGGGCGTACGCCAGTCTCGCTGGCCCCTCGCACTCGCGGCGCTGCTGCTGGCAGGGCTGCTGCTGGACGTGGCCTTGTTCACTCCGGGCCTGCTGATCCAGGCATTCAACCCGCTCTCCACCAACCTGGTCGCGTTGTGCCTCTGCCTGGTGGGTTGGTGGGCCGAAGCGCCTGTATGCAGCGAGCAATCCCTTGGACAACCCGACTGAGTCCCTCGATGGCATCTTTTCTTTCCGCACGGCAGCGTAGTGCGCTGCGCATGGCCGGGCGCTTCGTCGCGCCGTATCGCTGGCGGGTGATCGGCGCCTTGCTGGCGCTGTTGTTCACTGCCGGTATCACCCTGTCCATGGGCCAGGGCATTCGCCTGTTGGTCGACCAGGGGCTGGCCACGCAGTCCGAAGCGTCGTTGCGGCATTCGATCATGCTGTTCTTCGGCCTGGTGCTGGCCCTGGCGCTGGGCACCTTCACGCGCTTCTACCTGGTTTCCTGGATTGGTGAGCGCTTCGTTGCGGATATCCGCAAGCGCGTGTTCGACCACCTGATCCAGCTCCATCCGGGCTTCTACGAAAGCAATCGCGCATCGGAAATCCAGTCGCGGCTGACGGCAGACACCACGTTGCTGCAATCGGTGATCGGCTCCTCGATGTCCATGGCATTGCGCAACGGGATCATGCTGGTTGGGGGCATTGGCCTGCTGTTCGTCACCAACCCCAAGCTGACCGGCATCGTGCTGCTGGCGTTGCCGCTGGTGCTGGCGCCGATTCTCATCTTTGGTCGACGGGTACGGAAACTGTCGCGGCAGAGCCAGGATCGCATCGCCGACGTCGGCAGCTATGTGGGCGAGACCCTTGGCCAGATCAAGACGGTGCAGGCGTATAACCACCAGGCGCAGGACCGCCAACGATTCGCCGGCACCGTGGAAGGTGCATTCGATACTGCGCGGCGTCGCATCACCCAGCGCGCCTGGCTGATCACCCTGGTGATCCTGCTGGTGCTGGGCGCCGTAGGTGTGATGCTCTGGGTCGGCGGCACAGACGTGATCGCCGGACGCATTTCTCCCGGCGACCTGGCGGCCTTCGTGTTCTACAGCCTGATCGTGGGTGCCGCTTTCGGCGCCATCAGCGAGGTGATCGGCGAGCTGCAGAGCGCCGCGGGTGCAGCGGAACGCATCGCTGAACTGTTGCAGGCGCGCAATGCCATTCATGCACCGCTTGAAGGGCGGGCGACGCTACCGGAGCGGGTCAGTGGGCAGATCGAGCTGGAGGATGTGCACTTTGCCTATCCGGGGCGACCTGATGTGAACGCGCTGGACGGCGTCAGCCTGGCCGTTCGTCCTGGCGAAACCCTGGCGCTGGTGGGGCCGTCCGGGGCGGGCAAGTCGACTGTATTCGAGCTGCTGCTGCGCTTCTTCGATCCCCAGACCGGGAGCATCCGTGTGGAGGGGGTGGAGCTTCGCCAGCTCGATCCTGCCGACCTGCGCCGTTGCTTCGCCCTGGTATCCCAGAATCCAGCCCTGTTCTATGGCAGTGTCGAAGACAACATTCGCTACGGCCGACCTGAGGCCAGCGATGCCGAGGTCGAAGCTGCTGCCCGAGCGGCCCATGCGCACGAGTTCATCGCCCGCCTGCCACAGGGTTATCGCACTCATCTGGGAGAGGGGGGTATCGGCCTGTCCGGTGGTCAGCGCCAGCGTCTGGCAATTGCACGTGCCCTGCTGGTGGATGCCCCGATCCTGCTGCTGGACGAGGCCACCAGCGCCCTGGATGCGGAAAGCGAACACCTTATCCAGCAGGCCCTGCCGGCTCTGATGAGCGGGCGAACCACCCTGGTGATCGCTCATCGCCTGGCCACCGTACAGAATGCCGATCGCATTGCGGTGATGGAGCGGGGCAGGGTAGTGGCAATCGGTCGTCACGCGCAGCTGGTGGCCAGCAGCCCGCTCTATGCGCGGCTGGCGGAGCTGCAGTTCGGTGCCCGGACGGAGAATGAAGTCGAGTAGCGGTACCCGTTGAGCAAAAAAAAGGGGATGCCATTGGCATCCCCTTTTTCATTCAGAAAAAGCTTCAGACGACTGGTTTAGTCTCGTCCTTGGCTTCTTCCTTCTCTTCTTCGTCGGCCTTGGTCTCGGCTTGCGCCGGTACTTCAGCTTCAGTCACGAGCACGAGTTGTTCAGGCTGTTCAGCCGGGGTCTCTACTGCTTGCTCGACGGTTTCTTCAACCTTCTGCTCGGCAGCTACCACTGTTTCTTCGACGTCTGCGACGGCGTGAGCAGCAGCGGAAACCGGTTCGGCGGCAGCAACAGCTTCGACGGCCTTGGCGGCTGACTCTTCGGCTTCCTTGGCCAGACGCTCGGCTTCGCGCTGACGACGACGCACTTCGCGCGGATCGTTGGCGGCACGGCCGGAGCTGGTCGGAGCCTGGGCTGCCGGTACTTCAGGCTGCGGCGCAACGACCGGAGCTTCTTCGACAACGGCAGGTGCTTCTACCACGGCTTCAGCAACAGGGGCGGCTTCAACGGCCTGGGGTGCTTCCACCACGGGCGCTTCTACCACCGGAGCTTGCTCGACAAACGCAGCAGTTTCTTCGACCTGGACGACCACGGCTTCGGCAGCTGCGGTTTCGACAACCGGAGCTTCGGTGGGGGCCGGGGCTTCGGTAACGGCTTCGGCAACAACTTCAGCGGCAACTACACCGGTGGCGACAGCGGCAGCAACCGGGGCTGCTTCGCCATCTTCCTGACCTTCCACCAGCTCATCACCGTTGGCTTCACGCTGACGCTCGCGGCGGTTGCTGCGGCGGCGCTGGCCACGGGAACGGCGGCGAGGACGCTCGTCATCGGAGCCGTCCTGATCGTCGTCCTGCAGCAGCTCTTCGTTGTTCAGCAGTTCCTCGTCGACTGGCTCGGCCTGGGCCAGTTCGGCACGCGGCTGACGCTCTTCGCGAGGTTGACGCTCTTCACGCGGCTGACGCTCTTCGCGGGCCGGACGCTCGGCGCGTTCGCCACGCTCGCGGCGACCTTCCTGGCCTTCGCGCGGTTCGCGGGGCTCACGAGGCTCACGGGCTTCACGCGGCTGACGCTCTTCGCGGGGCTCACGGGCTTCACGTGGCTGACGCTCTTCGCGAGGCTGGCGCTCTTCACGCGGTTGACGCTCCTCACGGGGCTCACGAGCCTGACGCTCTTCGCGAGGCTGGCGTTCTTCACGCGGCTGACGCTCTTCGCGGGCTGGACGCTCGCGGCGGGCCTCTTGGCCTTCACGGGCTTCGCGAGGCTGGCGTTCTTCGCGCGGCTTGCGATCTTCCTCGCGGCGGCCTTCACGAGGTTCGCGGCCTTCACGGCCATCGCGACGACGGTTCTGCTGACGTCCATTGCGGCGCTCTTCACCACGCGGCTGACGCTCGGCAGCAGGCTTCTCGGCTTCGACCTTGGGCTCTTCCTTGCCGGCGAACAGACCTACCAGAGACTTGACCAGACCCTTGAACAAGCTGGGCTCGGGAGTCGGTGCCGGTTGGGCTTGCGGAGCGACTGCGGTCGGTGCCGGAACCGGGCGCTCGGGGGAAACGGTCTTCACCGCTGCTTCCTGGCGAACCAGGGTGCGGGTGGAGCTGACCGGTTGGACTTCTTCCACCTCGGCCGGGGTCATTTCGTAGCTGGACTGGTTGTTCTGCACTTCCGGGCTGTCGTCGCGCAGGCGCTGGACTTCGAAGTGCGGGGTTTCCAGGTGGTCGTTCGGCAGGATGACGATGCGCGAACGGCTGCGCAGCTCGATCTTGGTGATGCTGTTGCGCTTCTCGTTGAGCAGGAAGGCGGCAACCGGGATCGGCACTTGGGCGCGGACTTCGGCGGTGCGGTCCTTGAGGGCCTCTTCCTCGATCAGGCGCAGGATGGCCAGCGAGAGGGATTCCACGTCACGGATGATGCCCTGGCCGTCGCAACGGGGGCAGACGATGCCGCTGGTCTCGCCCAGGGACGGACGCAGGCGCTGACGGGACATTTCCAGCAGGCCGAAGCGCGAGATACGACCGATCTGAACGCGGGCGCGGTCGGCTTCCAGGGCTTCGCGGACTTTTTCTTCCACGGCACGCTGGTTCTTGGCCGGCGTCATGTCGATGAAGTCGATGACGATCAGGCCGCCGATGTCGCGCAGGCGCAGTTGGCGGGCGATTTCTTCAGCCGCTTCCAGGTTGGTCTGCAGGGCGGTTTCTTCGATATCGCCACCTTTGGTCGCACGAGCCGAGTTGATGTCGATGGACACCAGGGCTTCGGTCGGGTCGATGACGATGGAGCCACCGGATGGCAGCTTCACTTCGCGCTGGAAGGCGGTTTCGATCTGGCTTTCGATCTGGAAGCGGTTGAACAGCGGAACGCTGTCCTGGTAGAGCTTGATTTTGCTCTGGTACTGCGGCATCACCTGGCGAATGAAGCTCAGGGCTTCCTCGTGGGCTTCGACGCTGTCGACCAGTACTTCACCGATGTCCTGGCGCAGGTAGTCGCGGATGGCGCGGATGATGACGTTGCTTTCCTGATAGATCAGGAAGGGAGCGCCGCGCTCACCGGAAGCTTCCTTGATGGCGCTCCAGAGTTGCAGCAGGTAATCCAGGTCCCACTGTAGCTCTTCGCTGGAGCGGCCCAGGCCGGCAGTACGAACGATCAGGCCCATGTCGGCCGGAGCGTTGAGGCCGTTCAGCGCTTCACGCAGTTCGTTGCGCTCTTCGCCTTCGATGCGGCGGGAGATGCCGCCTGCGCGGGGATTGTTCGGCATCAGCACCAGGTAACGACCGGCAAGGCTGATGAAGGTGGTCAGGGCAGCGCCCTTGTTGCCGCGCTCTTCTTTCTCGACCTGGACGATGACTTCCTGGCCTTCGCTGAGCACTTCCTTGATGTTGATGCGGCCTTCGGGGGACTTCTTGAAGTACTCGCGGGAGATTTCTTTCAGGGGCAGGAAGCCGTGGCGCTCGGCGCCGAAGTCGACGAAGGCGGCTTCAAGGCTGGGTTCGATACGAGTGATTCGGCCTTTGTAGATGTTGGCCTTTTTCTGCTCGCGGGCACCCGATTCAATGTCCAGATCGTACAGGCGTTGGCCGTCGACCAGAGCAACACGCAACTCTTCGGGCTGAGTCGCGTTAATCAGCATTCTTTTCATGTGGTACCAATGGGTTTCCGGGCTACCGGAAACGGCGATTGGCGCACACGACTCTCGCGGTCGGTGTCAGGTGCGTGTCAGGAGCGGCGTGCCACTCCAGTGTCCAGCGAGCTCCAGTCAAAGGGACCGGAATCGCGACTACGTCTCCTGCTTGCTGTCGTGACAGAAGCACTTGTTCAGGAGGAGGAATCAACGGTCGGAAGCGGACGAAATGAAGCGTCTTGAAACTACGCAGTCCGACGGTTATGCATCTCCACCCTACACTTATCCCTTGAAAATCGGGTGCCGCTCGCTGAATCCGTAGCGGGTTGCATTTACCGTGATCTCCCAAAGGAAAGGGGCGATCACGCGTCATGGCTCAAGGCTTTGGTTTCTGAAAATTCGCAGTCATTGCAGCGAATTTTCTGTCGGACGGCCTCACGTCCTGAAAGGGTTGCAGCGGTTAGGGTGGCAGTTTTGGCGAACACCCTGAAACCAGGCCGCTTTTGGCGGCGTTCGCGACTATAGCAGTAATCATTAAGTGCTTCAAATCCATAAAAAATTGTTATGATGCGCAAATGAACACTCCTGCCTCTCCAACCTCCAGCGTCCAGCTGCTTGAGGTTGCGCCGGAATATGCCGGCCAACGCATCGACAATTTCCTACGCACTCAGTTGAAAGGTGCGCCCAAGACGTTGATTTATCGCATCCTTCGAAAGGGCGAAGTCCGCGTGAACAAGGGGCGCATCAAACCCGAGTACAAGCTCCAGGCAGGCGACGTCATTCGCGTTCCGCCACTGCGGCTCTCGGAACCCGACGAGCCTGCACCCGTGGCTCAGGGCCTGCTGGAGCGCCTCGAGAGTGCGATCGTCTATGAGGACAAGGCCCTGATCGTGCTGAACAAGCCGGCCGGCATTGCGGTGCACGGCGGAAGCGGTCTCAGCTTCGGGGTGATTGAAGCCTTTCGTCAGCTGCGCCCGGAGAGCAAGGATCTCGAGTTGGTGCACCGTCTCGATCGCGATACGTCCGGGCTCCTGATGATCGCCAAGAAGCGCAGCATGCTGCGTCACCTTCACGAGGCGCTGCGTGGCGACGGCGTCGACAAGCGTTATCTGGCGCTGGTGCGCGGTAGTTGGCCGACTTCGAAGAAGAAGGTCAGTGCGCCGTTGATGAAGAACAATCTGCGCTCCGGCGAGCGCATGGTCGAAGTGAATCCGGAAGGCAAGGAGGCGCTTACCGAGTTTCGCGTCGTGCGCCGTTTCGGGGAGTTCGCCACCCTGGTGGAAGCCAGCCCGATTACCGGGCGTACTCATCAGATTCGTGTGCACGCCAAGCATGCCGGTCATTCCATTGCCGGCGATCCCAAGTACGGCGACGAGGATTTCACTCGTGAGGTTCGTGAGTTGGGCGGCAAGCGCCTGTTCCTTCACGCACACTCCTTGGCGATCAGTCTCCCCGATGGGGGTGAGCTGAAGCTGGAGGCTCCGGTTGACGAGATGTGGCAAAAAACCCTGGAGCGTCTCGGTGCCTGATTACCAGCTGCTGATTTTCGACTGGGACGGCACGTTGGTTGATTCCATCGCCCGTATCGTCGAGTCCATGCGCGTGGCTGCAGAGGTTTCCGGACTTCCGTGGCGAGATGATGCGGCTATCAAGGGCATCATCGGGCTCGGTCTGCCGGAGGCGATCGCGACGCTCTATCCGGAGCTCGACGATCCCCGGTGCATCGACGCATTCCGCCAGCGTTACGGTGAGCACTACCACACGCTGGAGCGCCAGCCCTCGCCGCTGTTCGAGGGGGTGGCCGAGGCGCTGGAGGTGTTTCGTGCCCAGGGCTATCGTCTCGCGGTGGCCACCGGCAAAAGTCGCCGGGGGTTGGAGCATGTGCTGGCCGGGCGTGGCTGGCTGGATTACTTCGATGTCACTCGCTGCGCGGACGAGACCGCGAGCAAGCCTGATCCGCGCATGCTGCATGAAATCCTTGCGCATTGCGGAGTGGCTGCCGAGCAGGCCGTGATGGTGGGGGATTCTCCCTTCGATTTGCGCATGGCGCATCGGGCCGGGATGGATTCCGTGGCGGTTGGGTATGGCGCCCAGCCGCTTGCTGAGTTGCTCAAGGAGTCGCCCAGGCTGGCGATCGAGCGTTTCGAAGAGCTGCGTCACTGGCTGGAAGGTGACCTGAGCCGGCAATCCCGAGAGGTGGAGCTTTATGTCTGACGAATGGAAAGAAGCGCCTGCCGACAAGGCTGAGCAGAAGAGTTGGAAGTTGCTGGAGAAGGCTGTTCTGGCGGGAGTCCAGGAACAGCGTCGTGCCCGGCGCTGGGGCATTTTTTTCAAATCCCTGACCTTCCTCTATCTGTTCGTCGCCCTTGCACTGTTCTCGCCGGCATTCGATCTGCAGAAAAGCGCTGCGCGCAGCCAGGAGCACACGGCGCTGGTCGAGGTCCGTGGAATGATCGCCGATGAAGAGGCTGCGAGTGCCGACAACATCGTGACCAGCCTGCGTGCGGCTTTCGAGGATCCGAAGACCAAGGGTGTCGTGCTGCGGATCAATAGTCCGGGTGGCAGCCCGGTGCAGTCCGGTTACATCTATGACGAGATCCGTCGGCTGCGTGCGGAGCACAAGGACATCAAGGTTTACGCGGTGATCACCGATCTTGGCGCATCCGGTGCGTATTACATTGCCAGTGCGGCGGACGAGATCTATGCCGACAAGGCGAGTCTGGTCGGGTCTATTGGTGTCACTGCGGCGAGCTTCGGTTTCGTCGATGCCATGGGCAAGTTGGGTGTTGAGCGCCGCGTCTATACCTCCGGCGAGCACAAGGCCTTCCTGGATCCGTTTCAACCGCAGAAGGCTGAGGAAACCCAGTTCTGGCAAAGCGTCCTGGATACCACTCACCAGCAGTTCATCGAGAGCGTGAAAAAAGGACGTGGCGATCGACTCAAGGTCGATGGGCATCCCGAGCTCTTCAGCGGGCTGGTCTGGTCGGGTGAGCAGGCGTTGGCGCTTGGTCTGGTGGATAAACTCGGCAATACCAGTTTCGTTGCGCGCGAGGTCGTCGGTGCGAAAGAGATCGTCGACTACACCGTGCAGGAGTCGCCCCTCGATCGCTTCTCGAAAAAGTTCGGCGCCAGCGTTGCCGAGCGGTTGGCGCTCTGGATGGGGTTCCAGGGGCCGAGCTTGCGTTGATTCGTGTCTGCTAAAAAAGAAAGCCCGGCCAGAAGCCGGGCTTTCTTCCTTCTATATGGGTGAATCAGGGAATCTGTACGCCTTCGGCGAGCAGCATGTCCACGAGTCGAATCAGTGGCAGGCCGACGAGGCTGGTGGCGTCCGGGCCTTCGGTCGCACGGAACAGGCTGACACCTAGTCCTTCTGCCTTGAAGCTGCCGGCGCAATCATAGGGTTGCTCCGCTTCCAGATAGCGGCCTATGCGTTCGGCGTCCAGCTCGCGGAAATGCACGGTGAAGGGCACGCAGTCCACCTGGTAGTGGCCGGTAGCGCTATTCACGAGGGCAAGGCCGGTCAGGAAGCTGACACTGGTTCCGCTAGCTGCCAGTAGTTGATTTCGGGCGCGTTCGAAATCATGGGGTTTGCCGAGGATCTGCTCGCCCAGCGCGGCGACCTGGTCCGAGCCGATGATCAGATGGTTCGGGTTCTGGCTGGCAAGGGCTCTGGCCTTCTCCAGTGCCAGTCGGCGCACCAGTTGTTCGGCGGGTTCATCCGTCCGACGGCTTTCATCGATAGCGGGTGCGCCCCAGGTAAAAGGCAGTCGCAGGCGTTCGAGCAGTTCGCGTCGATAGGGTGAGCTGGATGCAAGTACCAGGGGTAGCATGGCAATCTCCGGTCTGAGAGGCGGGAAATTCTATAGAGGCCCGTCGCACGCGGACAATGCGGAAATTCTTTTGACAGGGCAGGGGCTCGTCCCTAGAATGTCGCGCCTATGTTGAATGGGCCGATTCCACCTCATGTAGATCCGCGCAAGCTGGCGGACCGCGAAGTCACTCTAGAGGGTGGCATTGCGCTCGCCAGTCTGGAGCGACTCTGCGATCCCCTAGCGGACAACGCGGGCAGCATCCATGCAAGCCTCGCGTTCGCCCGTGACGAGCGTCGTGCTGTCGTAATTCACAGCCGGATTGACGTCGAGGTCAAGATGGTTTGCCAGCGTTGTCTAGAGCTGGTCACCCTGAACATCCACAGCGAGTGTGATTACGCCGTGGTGAGGGAAGGGGCGGACAGTCAGTCGCTGCCGAAGGGCTATGACGTGCTGGAAGTGGGTGAGGATCCGTTGGATCTGATGACTCTGGTCGAGGATGAGCTGTTGCTTGCCCTGCCCATTGTTCCGGCCCATGACCCTGAAGATTGCCAGCAGCCGGCGGGCACCAATGAGCCCGAGCCGAGCGAGAACGAGGTACCGCGGTCCAACCCGTTCAGCGTACTGGCGCAGTTAAAGCGTGACCCAAACGTTTAGGAGTTAATTGATTATGGCTGTTCAGCAGAACAAAAAATCCCGCTCGGCACGCGACATGCGTCGTTCCCACGACGCCCTCGAAGCCAACGCCCTGTCCGTAGAGAAGAGCACTGGTGAAGTTCACCTGCGCCACCACGTTTCCCCGGACGGTTTCTACCGCGGTCGCAAAGTGATCGACAAGGGCGCTGCCGAGTAATCCTTGGTCGCCTCGATCATCGCGATTGATGCAATGGGCGGGGACTACGGTCCCCGCTGCATTGTTCCAGCCAGCGTCGCCTGTCTGGCTGAATTCCCCTCGCTTCACCTGGTCCTCGTCGGCCAAGCTCCCCTCCTTGAAGAACTCGTTGCCCGCATCCCTGCGGTCGATCGCCAGCGCCTGCAAATCGAACACGCCAGCGAAGTGATCGCCATGGACGAGCGCCCGGCACAAGCCCTGCGCGGGAAGCCGGATGCCTCGATGCGTGTCGCCCTCGATCTTGTGCGCAATGGACGAGCCCAAGCCTGTGTCAGTGCTGGCAATACCGGTGCCCTGATGGCGCTGTCGCGCTACGTGCTGAAGACCCTGCCAGGTATCGATCGCCCCGCCATGGTCAGTGCGATTCCCACGGCGCGGGGGCATTGCCATCTGCTCGACTTGGGCGCCAACGTCGATTGCAGCGCCGAGCATCTCTACCAGTTCGCCGTGATGGGGGCTGTTGCAGCTGAGGCGCTCGGCACTCCTGGTCCTCGTATCGCATTACTGAATGTCGGAACCGAGGACATCAAGGGCAACCAGCAGGTCAAGCTTGCGGCGAGCCTGCTGCAGCAGGCCGAAGGTCTCAATTACATCGGCTATATCGAAGGCGATGGCCTCTATCGGGGCGAGGCCGACGTGGTGGTTTGTGACGGTTTCGTCGGCAATATCCTGCTCAAGTCCAGCGAAGGATTAGCCTCGATGATTTCCACTCGAATGGAAGCGCTGTTCAACGAAACCTTCGCTTCTCGCGTGGTGGGTGCGCTGGCCCTGCCGTTGCTGCGCCGTCTTCGGACCGATCTGACTCCGGCGCGCCATAACGGGGCGAGCTTCCTGGGGCTGCAGGGCATCGTGATCAAGAGTCATGGTTCGGCCGGCTCGGAAGGCTTCCAGAGCGCCATTCGTCGCGCGCTGATCGAAGTTCGCGAGAACCTCCCGCAGCGCCTTCACGGCAGACTGGAACATCTGTTGCTGTAGGATGTGACCGCTACCGGCAGCCTGTCATCCAAATGTCAGTTCCGTGCGCTTGGATAAGCCAGGCGTCAATCTCCCTATACCGCCAGATAAGGGACCTCAGTCAATGTCCGCATCCCTCGCTTTCGTATTTCCCGGTCAGGGTTCCCAGTCTCTGGGCATGCTGGCCGAGCAGGGGGGCCAGCAGAAGCTGGTCCTGGATACCTTCGCCGAAGCCTCCGAGGCACTCGGCTATGACCTCTGGGCGCTGACCCAGCAAGGTCCGGAAGAGCAGCTCAATCAGACCGACAAGACCCAGCCGGCCATCCTCACTGCATCCATCGCCCTGTGGCGCCTGTGGCTGTCCGAGGGTGGTGCGCGCCCAGCGTACGTCGCCGGTCATAGTCTCGGTGAGTACTCCGCCCTCGTGGCTGCAGGCAGCCTGGGCTTCGCCGATGCCGTGAAGCTGGTCGAGCGTCGTGGTCAACTCATGCAGCAGGCAGTCCCGGCAGGGCAGGGCGGCATGGCCGCAATCCTGGGTCTGGAAGATGCCGACGTGCTGGCCGCATGCGCCGAAGCCGCCCAGGGCGAAGTGGTCAGCGCTGTCAACTTCAATGCCCCCGGCCAGGTAGTGATCGCCGGTTCCGCTGCGGCTGTCGAGCGCGCCATCGAAGCGTGCAAGGCTCGTGGCGCCAAGCGCGCCATGTCGCTGCCGGTCAGCGTGCCTTCTCACTGCGCCCTGATGAAGCCGGCCGCCGAGCGCTTCGCTGAATCCGTCGACGCGCTGGCTTGGCAGGCGCCGCAAATTCCGCTGGTGCAGAACGTCAGCGCCGCCGTGGTGGCCGACCTCACCGACCTCAAGCGTGACCTGCTGGCTCAGCTCTACAGCCCGGTTCGCTGGGTGGAGTCGATGGTCAGCCTGTCCGAGCGTGGCGTTACTGACCTGGTCGAATGCGGTCCGGGTAAGGTGCTGTCCGGTCTGAACAAGCGCTGCGTGAAGGGTGTCAACACCCACAATCTGGATACCCCTGATGCTTTCGCGGCCGCCCGTGCTGCGCTGGCCTGAACAAGGAGAAGACTATGAGTCTGCAAGGTAAGGTGGCATTGGTCACCGGTGCGAGCCGCGGCATTGGCCAGGCTATCGCCCTCGAACTGGGCCGTCAGGGTGCCGTGGTGATCGGCACCGCGACCTCCGCTTCCGGCGCCGAGCGTATCGCCGAGTTCCTCAAGGACAACGGTATCGAAGGTGCCGGCCTGGTCCTGGACGTCAGCAATGACGAATCGGTCGCCAGCACCCTGGAACATATCCAGCAGCACCTCGGTCAGCCGCTGATCCTGGTGAACAACGCCGGCATCACCCGTGACAACCTGATGCTGCGCATGAAAGATGACGAGTGGTTCGACGTCATCAACACCAACCTCAACAGCCTGTACCGCCTGTCCAAGGCCGTGCTGCGTGGCATGACCAAGGCTCGTTGGGGTCGCATCATCAACATCGGTTCGGTGGTGGGTGCCATGGGCAACGCCGGCCAGACCAACTACGCCGCCGCCAAGGCTGGCCTGGAAGGCTTCAGCCGTGCCCTGGCGCGCGAAGTCGGCTCCCGTGCGATCACTGTCAACGCGGTGGCACCTGGCTTCATCGATACCGACATGACCCGTGAGCTGCCGGACGCCCAGCGCGATGCGCTGCTGACCCAGATCCCGCTGGGTCGTCTGGGTCAGGCCGAAGAGATTGCCAAGGTGGTGGGCTTCCTCGCATCCGACGGTGCTGCTTACGTCACCGGTGCAACCGTTCCGGTCAACGGCGGCATGTACATGAGCTGAATGTGACGAATCCCTTCAGGAAGATGTCATATGGGCTGTCTAGAATTCGCTATATAAGTGCAGCAGGGTTATAGACATTTCGTTGCGGCGATCCTGAAGGGGTTCAGGCGTTCTGCTTGAAATGCGGAAAACCCTTTCTATACACTGCAGCCCCAGCTGCACGGATTTTTCCATAGGAGTGAAAACACGGTATGAGCACCATCGAAGAACGCGTCAAGAAAATCGTCGCCGAGCAACTGGGCGTCAAAGAAGACGAAGTCACCAACAGCGCTTCCTTCGTTGAAGACCTGGGCGCCGATTCCCTTGACACCGTTGAGCTGGTGATGGCTCTGGAAGAGGAATTCGAGACCGAGATCCCGGACGAGCAAGCCGAGAAGATCACCACCGTTCAGGAAGCCATCGACTACATCAACGCCCACGCGCAGTAATGTAGTCGTCGGTTCCCCGACGCGGAAAAGCCGCACGACCCGATTGGGCGTGCGGCTTTTCTTTAAGCCGATTGTTGAAAATCTGCGGTTTGCGCGTTACCTGCCGAGCTTTTCAACAGTCTGTTTATCCGAATCAACCGCCGTGTAGAGATTGAAGAAGGAGATCGCTGTGTCGCGTAGACGCGTCGTGGTCACTGGCCTTGGCATGCTGTCGCCGCTGGGTACGGATGTATCGAGCACCTGGCAGGGAATTCTGGCTGGCCGCAGTGGCATTGGCCCTATCGAGCATATGGACCTGTCCGCCTATACCACCCGCTTCGGTGGTTCGGTGAAGGGGTTCAATGTCGAGGAATACCTGTCGGCCAAAGAGGCGCGCAAGCTCGACCTGTTCATTCAGTACGGCCTCGCTGCAAGCTTCCAGGCTGTGCGTGACTCAGGCCTCGAAGTTACCGATGCCAATCGTGAGCGCATCGGCGTGGCCATGGGCTCCGGGATCGGTGGCCTGACGAACATCGAGAACAACTGCAAATCCCTGCATGAGCAAGGGCCGCGCCGTATCTCGCCGTTCTTCGTGCCCGGCTCGATCATCAATATGGTGTCCGGCTTCCTGTCGATCCACCTGGGTATCCAGGGGCCGAACTACGCCATCGCCACGGCGTGCACCACCGGCACCCACTGCATCGGCATGGCTGCGCGCAATATCGCCTATGGCGAGGCGGACGTGATGGTCGCGGGTGGCTCTGAAATGGCTGCCTGTGGCCTGGGGCTGGGTGGTTTCGGCGCAGCCCGCGCACTGTCCACCCGCAATGACGACCCGACCCGTGCCAGCCGTCCCTGGGACAAGGGCCGCGACGGTTTCGTGCTTTCCGATGGTGCCGGCGCGCTGGTCCTCGAAGAGCTGGAGCATGCGAAAGCCCGTGGCGCGACCATCTACGCCGAACTGATCGGCTTCGGCATGAGCGGTGACGCCTATCACATGACTTCGCCGCCGGAAGACGGCGCGGGTGCAGCGCGCTGCATGAGCAACGCCCTGCGCGACGCCGGCCTGAATCCCGCTGAGGTGCAGTACGTGAACGCCCACGGCACTTCGACCCCGGCCGGCGATATCGCTGAAGCCATGGCGCTCAAGTCGGTGTTCGGTGAGCATGCGTACAAGCTGGCAGTCAGCTCCACCAAGTCCATGACCGGCCACTTGCTGGGTGCTGCGGGTGCGGTGGAAGCCATCTTCAGCGTCCTCGCGCTGCGTGATCAGGTGGCGCCGCCGACCATCAATCTGGAAGAGCCGGACGAGGGTTGCGACCTCGACTTCGTGCCACACGAAGCACGTTCGATGCCCATCGATGTCGTACTCTCCAACTCCTTCGGCTTCGGCGGCACCAACGGTTCCCTGGTGTTCCGCCGGTTCGTGGGCTGATGCCGAATTGGGTTGACGGCCATCCGGCCGACTCGCTGTCCATCAAGGACCGCGGTCTGGCCTACGGCGATGGGCTTTTCGAGACCATCGCCGTACGTGGCGGCCGACCCCCGCTTCTCGAGTACCACATGGCGCGGCTCGCCGACGGCTGCCGGCGCCTGGGTATTCCACTTGACCTGCAATTGATGCGCACGGAGCTGGTGGCCTTCTCGGCTGGATTGGGTGAAGGCGTCGCCAAGCTGATGGTCACGCGTGGCGATGGGCTGCGAGGTTATGCTCCGCCGCCTGTCGCGCTGCCCCGGCGCATTCTGCAGAGCGCTGCCTTTCCGCTTTATCCAGAGAACAATGCGCAGCAGGGTGTCCAACTCTTTCCTTGCTCCACTCGACTCGCCGAGCAACCGATGCTGGCTGGCCTCAAGCACCTCAACCGGCTGGAACAAGTCCTGGCCCGTGCCGAGTGGCAGGATGGCGAGCATGCCGAAGGCCTGATGCGCGACGTGTCTGGTCGCGTGATCGAGGGTGTGTTCAGCAATCTGTTCATGGTGCATGACGGCGTGCTGCTCACCGCGGATCTTTCCCGTTGCGGGGTCGCGGGTGTCATGCGCGCTGCGCTGCTGGATAGCGCCAAGGCGCAAGGTCTCCAGGTCGAGGTGCGCGATATTACCTATGACGAGTTTATCCAGGCCGATGAGGTTTTCCTCTGTAACAGCCTCTTCGGCGTATGGCCGGTGCGTTCTGTAACAGGGCATCACTGGCCGGTCGGGCCGCTGACCCGTAAACTTCAGGTCATCGCCCGCGATCTACTGGATATCTGATTCGTGATACGCAAATTCCTGCTGATGCTGGAAGCAGGCCTGCTCCTTGCCGGTCTGCTAATTGCCTTTGCCGGCTGGCAGCAGCGCGTCACCCTTGAGCAACCCCTCAACATTTCCGCCGAGCGGATGCTGGAGGTACCGGCTGGCGCTACGCCCGGTGGCCTGCTCAATCGCCTGGAGACGGAAGGGGTCCTGAACAATGCGTTCTGGTTGCGTCAGTACTGGCGCTTCAACCTGGCCGGCGAGTCCCTGCACAGTGGTGAGTATCGCCTGACGCCAGGCATGCGCGCCGCCGACTTGCTGGGACTGTGGCGGCGTGGCGATGTGGTGCAGTACAGCGTGACGTTGGTGGAGGGGTGGAACTTCCGCCAGGTTCGCGCCGCCCTGGCCAAGCAGGCCAAGCTGGAGCAGACGCTGACCGATGTCAGCGATGCTGAGCTGATGGCTCGCCTGGGTCGCCCAGGCGAGTACCCCGAAGGTCGCTTCTTCCCGGATACCTATCGCTTTGTGCGCGGCATGCGCGACATCGACCTGCTGAAGCAGGCGCGGGATCGTCTCGACCAGGTGCTGGCCGAGGAATGGGGCAAGCGTTCTGACAAACTGCCCTATAACGACCCCTATCAGGCGCTGATCATGGCGTCGCTGGTGGAGAAGGAAACCGGTGTGCCCAACGAGCGCGGGCAGATTGCCGGCGTGTTCGTGCGCCGACTCAATAGCGGCATGCTGCTGCAGACCGACCCGACCGTCATCTACGGCCTGGGCGAGCGCTACAACGGGAATCTGACCCGCGATCACCTGCGTGAGGCGACGCCCTACAACACCTACGTGATCAGTGGCCTGCCGCCAACCCCCATTGCCCTCGCCGGGCGTGAAGCCATTCATGCCGCGCTGCATCCCGCGACAGGGAAGAGCCTCTATTTCGTCGCCCGTGGCGATGGCAGCCATGTATTCTCCGAGACTTTGGGCGAGCACAATCAGGCCGTGCGTGACTTCCAGATGAAGCGCCGCAGCGACTACCGCTCCAGCCCCACCCCGCAATGAATAAGGACACCCAGTGAGCGGTCTGTTCATCACATTGGAAGGCCCGGAAGGCGCCGGAAAGAGTACCAATCGCGAGTACCTTGCAGAGCGTCTGCGCAGCCATGGCATCGAGGTCGTACTGACTCGCGAACCGGGCGGTACGCCGCTCGCCGAGCGTATCCGTGAACTCCTGCTGACCCCCAGCGACGAAGCCATGGGCGCCGACACCGAATTGCTGCTGGTGTTCGCGGCTCGTGCCCAGCATCTGCAGGGCGTGATCAAGCCGGCACTGGCGCGGGGGGCGGTGGTGCTCTGCGACCGCTTTACCGATGCGACCTATGCCTATCAGGGCGGTGGTCGCGGCCTGTCCAGCGAGCGTATCGCCCAGCTGGAAAACTTCGTCCAGGGCGACTTGCGTCCGGATCTGACCCTGGTCTTCGACCTGCCAGTGGAGATCGGCCTGAGCAGGGCCGCCGCCCGTGGCCGCCTGGATCGTTTCGAGCAGGAGCAGCGCAGCTTCTTCGAAGCCGTTCGGCAGACTTACCTGCAGCGTGCTCAGGCCGCTTCGGATCGCTACAAAGTCGTCGACGCGTCGCTGACGCTGGCGGAAGTGCAGGCCAATCTCGATAAATTGATTCCCGATCTGCTGGGGCGCTGCCATGGCTGAGGCCTATCCCTGGCAAACCGCGATCTGGCAGCAGCTGGCGGGCCGTCCGCAACACGCGCACGCCTACCTGCTCCACGGGCCATCCGGTATCGGCAAGCGTGCCTTGGCCGAGCGCCTGATGGCGCGCCTGCTGTGCCAGAGTCCCAACGGGCTCGATGCCTGCGGTCAGTGCAAGGCGTGCCTGTTGCTGGCGGCCGGTACGCATCCCGACGCCTTCGTACTCGAGCCAGAGGAAGCGGACAAGGCGATTCGCGTTGACCAGGTCCGCGAACTGGTGGGATTCGTCGTCCAGACCGCGCAGCTCGGTGGACGCAAGGTCGTGCTGCTGGAGCCGGCCGAGGCAATGAACCTCAATGCCTCCAACGCCCTGCTCAAGAGCCTGGAAGAGCCGTCCGGCGATACGGTGCTGCTGTTGATCAGCCACCAGCCCAGCCGACTGCTGCCGACCGTCAAGAGCCGTTGCGTACAGCAGGCCTGCCCATTGCCGAGCGAGGCGCAGAGCCTGGCCTGGCTGGGTTCAGCATTACCAGATGCGCCGCCTGAAGAGCTGAGCGAGTTGCTGGTGCTCGCCGGCGGCTCTCCGCTTTCGGCACTGCGCCTGGAAGGGCAGGGCGTGCGTACCCAGCGTGCCGAAGTCGTAGATGGTGTGAAGAAGCTGCTCAAACAGCAGGTGGGTGCCAGTCAGTTGGCAGAAGGCTGGAACTCCGTGCCTTTGCCCTTGCTGTTCGACTGGTTTTGCAATTGGGCTCAGCTGATGCTGCGCTACCAGCTCACCCGTGACGAAGCGGGGCTCGGGCTCAACGATATGCGCAAGGTGGTGCAGTACCTGGCCGACAAGGCGCCACAAAGTAAAGTCCTGGCCATGCAGGATTGGCTGCTGCAACAACGTCAGAAAGTCCTCAACAAGGCCAACCTCAACCGTGTCTTGCTTCTCGAAGCTCTTCTGGTCCAGTGGGCAAGCCTGCCCGGGCCGGGCTAGAATCGGTGGCTGAACCAGCTTGCCAGGAAAACCGTATGAGCCTGCCGCCGAACCTGGGCCCGCGTAACGGGATTCTGTCCTTGACCATCAAGGACAAGTCCGTGCTGTACGCCGCCTATATGCCGTTCATCAAGAACGGTGGCCTGTTCATTCCGACCAACAAGACCTACAAGCTCGGCGACGAAGTATTCATGCTGCTCAACCTGATGGATGAGCAGGAGAAGATTCCAGTCGCCGGCAAGGTGGTCTGGATCACCCCCAAGGGCGCCCAGGGCAACCGCGCAGCGGGCATTGGCGTCCAGTTCAATGATGGCGACAGTGGCGCGCGCAACAAGATCGAGACCTATCTCGCCGGCGCCCTCAAGTCCGACCGTCCCACCCATACGATGTAACCGGCCGCCGGGCCCGGGCTGAAAGCGACAGGCTTGAAGCTTGGCGCCTGCGCCTGGAGCCTGACCATGCTGATCGACTCCCATTGCCATCTGGACCGCCTTGATCTGGCCGCCCATGGTGGTTCCCTGGACGCCGCCCTCGACGCCGCTCGAGCCCGTGGCGTCAGCCAGTTCCTCTGCATTGGCGTAAGTGCCGACAACGCTGCTGCCGTGAAGTCGGTGGCCGAGCGCTACGATGACGTGCATTGCTCGGTCGGTGTTCATCCCCTTGACCTGCAGCCGGGCGAATCCCTGGCGCTGGAATGGTTGTTGGGCGAGCTGGAGCATCCGCGGGTCGTGGCAATCGGTGAGACAGGTCTGGACTACCACTACGAACCCGAGGCAGCCGAGCTCCAGCAGCAAGCCTTCCGGCTGCATCTGGAGGCGGCGAAGGTCACGGGCAAGCCCGTCATCGTGCATACCCGCGAAGCTCGTGCCGATACCCTTGCTCTTCTGCGTGAGGCAGCACTGCCGCAGGCCGGCGTGCTGCATTGCTTTACCGAAGACTGGGAAATGGCCCGCGCAGCGCTGGATCTGGGCTTCTATATCTCCCTGTCCGGAATCGTCACCTTCCGCAATGCCAGCGCGCTGCGCGACGTGGCGCGCCAGGTCCCGGCGGATCGTTTGCTGGTGGAAACCGATTCACCGTATCTCGCTCCCGTGCCTTATCGCGGCAAGCCCAACTTGCCGCAGTACGTACGTGAGGTGGCGGAGTTCCTGGCCGACTTGCGCGGGGTTCCGTTTGAAGCTTTCGCAGAGCAGACCAGCGAAAACTATCTGCGCCTGTTCCCCCTTGCGCGGCGCGCCTGAAGCGGTTGCGGGAAGCGGCTCGAAAAAACGCGCACAAAAAAAACCCGGGTTCTGGGGGATGAATCCGGGTCAAGACCATTAGGAGTAAAACAAAGGAACGCGATCCACGGTTCCTCGACTGGCTGGGCACTTGGGGGGAGATGCCGCGCGCCAGTAAGAAGAAGTATCGGTCAATATCCCCATGCGTCCAGACAGTGCAGCAGCGTTTCTTAAACCTATTTGGAATACGCCGGCGCCGGCTGAGTCCTCATGCGTCTGCCATCTGGCGTAAGAGCGCGAGCGTCTCGTCTAGCACGTGGGATTCGGTATAGAAGTGCGGTGAGACGCGGATTCCCCCTCCGCGCTGGGCGCACACCACCTGTTCGGCGCGGAGCCGTTCGAACAGCAACTGATTGTCCCAGCCATCCAGGCGGAAAGTGAGGATGCCGGCGCGACGCAAAGGATTCAGCGGGCTCAACAGTTGGATACCGGGGATCTGCGCCAATCCGTCTTGCAACCATTGGACGCGTTCGGCGAGCGCTATAGCAACCTGGTCCATGCCCACCTCTTCCAGCAATGACAGGCTCGCTTCCAGCGCCATCGCGCCAAGCATGTTGGGGCTGCCGCACTCGAAGCGTCGCGCTGTACGGGACGGCTCCCAGTCGACGCGCTCGTAGTCACCGGGGTGCTCGAGCATGTGCCAGCCGTATTCATGGAGCTTCAGTTGGTCTCGCAGATCACTGCGGCAATAGAAAACCCCCAGTCCTTCCGGTCCAAGCATCCATTTATGCCCATCGGCCATGGCGAAGGCGCAATCAATGGCCTGGACGTCGAAGGGCAGGGCGCCCAGCTGCTGAATGGCGTCGACGCAGAAGAGCACGCCAAGCCGACGGCATTCGTGGCCGAGCCGGTGGAGATCCAGACGCAATCCGCTGGCGTACTGCACGGCACTTATCGAAAGCAGTCGGGTGCGAGGGCCGCATGCGGCGAGCAGAGTGCCTTCCGGATCGGCGCCGTCCAACGACACCTGGACCGTTTCCACGCCAAAGCGCTTGAGGGCTTCCCAGACGACACGGTTGGACGGGAACTCCTGATCGCTGATGATCACCTGATCACCCGCCGTCCAGTCCAGACCAAAGGCAACGAACGAAAGGGCTTCCGATGTATTCTTGACCAGTGCAATATCAGCCGTGGTTGGGCTGTTCAGTAGCCTGGCCAAGCGTTCGCGGAGGCGACGTTCCACGGTGAGCCAGTCTGGATAATCCCTTGCACCGAGGCGCCAGTTCTCTTCGGCGAAGCTCTGGACCGCACGAGTCGCGCGTTTGGGCCAGGGCGCAACCGCAGCATGGTTGAGATAGCGGAGCCCATCGGCGTGGGCAAACTCATCTTGCAATAAGCTCATAGTCGGATGATCCGTGCATTTTTACGCCAGATAGGCATAATACGCGGCTTGATTTTTGACCCCACAGTCCCTTTATGCAGAAAGAACCCCGTAAAGTCCGTGAGTTCCGCCGCCGCGAGCAGGAAATTCTCGACACCGCCCTCAAGCTCTTTCTAGAAGAGGGCGAAGACAGCGTTACCGTCGAGATGATCGCTGACGCAGTGGGTATCGGCAAAGGCACCATCTACAAGCACTTCAAGTCCAAGGCGGAGATCTATCTGCGCCTGATGCTCGACTACGAGCGCGACCTGAATGCGTTGTTCCATTCCGCAGATGTAGACCGCGACAAGGAAGCGTTGTCGCGCGCCTACTTCGAGTTCCGCATGCGCGACCCGCAGCGCTATCGCCTGTTCGACCGCCTTGAAGAAAAGGTCGTGAAGAACAGCCAGGTGCCGGAGATGGTCGAGCAACTGCACAAGATCCGCGCCTCCAACTTCGAGCGCCTGACGCTGCTGATCAAGGGCCGTATCGCCGAAGGCAAGCTGGAAGACGTTCCGCCGTATTTCCACTACTGCGCCGCCTGGGCACTGGTGCATGGCGCTGTCGCGCTCTACCACTCGCCGTTCTGGAGCAATGTCCTGGAAGATCAGGAAGGCTTCTTCCAGTTCCTCATGGACATCGGCGTCCGCATGGGCAACAAGCGCAAGCGCGAAAGCGAGTTGCCTGCGGGCTGACGCATTCAGAGCGCCTATAACGCGGTCCCGGATATGTGCCGTGTCGACCGCAGGGATATACTCCGGTGTACCACATGCCGGAGCGTCCCATGATCGTCGACCGCCAAGGCAGGCGTTTCCGCAACCTGCGTATCAGCCTGACCGCCGCCTGCAACTACGCCTGTACCTATTGCGTGCCGGACGGCAAGAGGCTGGTGGCGGCCCAGGACGAACTGTCCGCCGAGGCCATGGTGCGCGGCGTGGCTTATCTCATCGAGGCGGCCGGCATCGAACGCCTGCGTATTACTGGCGGCGAGCCGCTGGTCAGCCCCAAGCTCGATCCGTTCCTCCGCGCAGTCAGCAAGCTCGGTCTCGAAGACATCAGCCTGACCAGCAATGGCCAGTTGTTGTCGCGCAAGCTCCCCCTGCTGCTGGATTGCGGCATACGCCGGCTGAACATCTCCCTCGATACCCTGGATGCTGACGAGTTCCGTGGCATCGCCCGTGGCGGCGATCTGGCCACTGTGCTCCAAGGGTTGGAAGAAGCGAAAGCTGCCGGCCTGAAGATCAAGGTCAATATGGTCCCCCTGCGTGGCAAGAACCTCGACCAGGTATTGCCGCTGCTGGACTACTGCCTGGAACGGGGTTTCGAGCTGCGTTTCATCGAATTGATGCGCATGGGACACCTGGCTCGCGACCCCAACGGTTTCCATCAGCAGTTCGTGGGGCTGGAGGAACTGTTGACATTGATCCGAACGTCCCACGAGTTCGTTCAGGCCAGCGCGCCTCTGGATGCTACTGCCCTGCGTTATCGGGTGCCGGGTGAAGGCCATTTCGGCGTGATCGCCAACGAGAGCGTACCTTTCTGCCGGACGTGCTCCCGCCTGCGCCTGTCCTCCACCGGCTGGCTGCACGGTTGCCTGTCATCGAGCAATCGTCACTACGTCGGCGACCTGCTGGAAAAACCACGGCATGAGGCTTTGCCTGCCTTGCAGCGGTTGCTGGTCAAGGCGCTGGCCGACAAGCAGGACGTGGCGTTCTCCGGTGGTGTCACCGTGATGAAGATCATTGGCGGTTGATGGCGCGGAAGCTGCATTGGTTCTCCATCTGCCGGTTTTTCGTCGCCGGCACCTGGAGGACACACGATGCGTAGGATGATTCTGTTGCTGGCAATTCTCGGCCTGGCGGGTTGCATGAAGGTCAGTGACATGGCGGAAGGCACACGCGAGCAATTGAGCGATGCCGGATTCCTGGACCACAGCGAGACCCGTCGCGCCAGCCCCTGGCGCTTGCAGGCAGACTCCTTCATCTACATCGCGCAGGGCTACTTCGTACCCCCGGGTTCCGCCTACCCACGCCCCAACGTGGTCGCTGAAGAAGCGTTCGAGGGTTTCGTCGAGTACTTCCCCATGGTGCGTCGCGCCAAGGGCCCTGCCGGTCTGGAAGAGGCCATGGGACAGGCTCGTGCATTCGGGGCGCATTATCTGCTCTACGCGCGATTCGCCAGTGCTGACGACCGCATTGGCACCGTCGAGGAGTGGGAAGACGAGGAATTGCTGGATCGGCTCGGGCGCGATCGTGGGGTAATCCAGTTGATGCTGATCGAGACCAATACCCGTTATCTCGTGGACACTGCGCGAATTCGCAATCGTGGCGGTTTTCTGACGTTTTACGATGAGAAACCTGAAGACCTGATCGGCGCGCCACTGGAAGAGTATGCTCGCAGCCTGATCGGGTTGAGTCGTTGAGGAGATTGAAATGAGCGATCCCGGCAAAGCCGGTGACTTGCTGGCGCAGATACCCAAGGGCGACAAGCCGGGTGGCGCGCCCGTTCATCTGTGGAACCCGCCGTTCTGCGGTGATATCGACATGCGCATCGCTCGCGATGGCACCTGGTTCTACCTGGGCACGCCAATCGGGCGCAAGCCGATGGTCAAGTTGTTCTCCGGCGTGATCCGCAAGGATGGCGAGGACTATTTCCTGGTCACGCCGGTGGAGAAGGTGGGCATCAAGGTCGATGACGCACCCTTCGTTGCGATCGAGTTGCGGGTGGAGGGAGCAGGGCGGGAGCAGCAGCTGCGTTTCATCACCAATGTCGAGGACGAGGTGGTCGCCGGTGCAGTTCATCCGCTGCGTGTTGACCTGGACCCACAAACCCAGGAGCCGTCGCCTTACGTCCTGGTGCGAACCAACCTGGAAGCACTGATCCATCGCAACGTCTTCTACCAGTTGGTGGAACTGGCGGAGCCGCGCGAGATCGATGGCATTACCTGGCTGGGTGTGTGGAGTGGCGGAGAGTTCTTCCCCATCGGGCCATTGCCGGAGTAGCCGGAAGGTGGATATGAAAAAGGCTCCCGAGGGAGCCTTTTTCGTGCCTGCTTACATGTTGGGGTAGTTCGGGCCGCCGGTACCTTCCGGGGCAACCCAGGTGATGTTCTGGGCCGGGTCCTTGATGTCGCAGGTTTTGCAGTGGACGCAGTTCTGGGCGTTGATCTGGAAGCGCTTGGCGCCGTCCTCCTGAGTCACCACCTCATATACGCCGGCCGGGCAGTACCGCTGCGCCGGTTCGTCGTACAGCGGCAGGTTCTTGGCGATCGGGATGCTCGCGTCGGCCAGCTTCAGGTGGCAGGGTTGTTCCTCTTCATGGTTGGTGTTGGAGAGGAATACCGAGCTGAGCTTGTCGAAGCTGATCTTGCCGTCCGGCTTCGGATACTCGATGCGCTTGGACTCTGCGGCCGGCTTCAGGCAAGCGTAGTCCGGCTTGTTGTCGTGCAGGGTGACCGGGATCTTGCCGCCGAACCAGTTCTGGTCGATGTAGTTGAAAGCACCGCCCGCCAGCGCGCCGAACTTGTGGATCGCGGCGCCGAAGTTACGGCTGCGGAACAGTTCGTCGTACAGCCAGCTGGATTTGAAGCTGTCGACGTAGCCGGTGAGCTCGTCACCACCTTCCTTGCCAGCGGCCAGGGCAGCAGCCACGGCGTCAGCGGCCAGCATGCCGGACTTCATCGCGGTGTGGCTGCCCTTGATCTTGGCGAAGTTCAGGGTGCCGAGGTCGCAACCGATCAGCGCGCCGCCCGGGAAGACCATCTTCGGCAGCGAGTTCAGGCCGCCCTTGCAGATGGCGCGGGCGCCATAGGCAACACGCTTGCCGCCTTCCAGGTACTGCTTGATCACCGGATGGTGCTTGTAGCGCTGGAACTCGTCGAAGGGCGAGAGGAAGGGGTTGCTGTAGGACAGGTCGATGATCAGGCCCACTACGATCTGGTTGTTTTCCAGGTGGTAGAGGAAGGAACCGCCCGGGTTCTCATCATTCAGCGGCCAGCCAGCGGTGTGGACCACCAGGCCGGGCTGGTGCTTGGCCGGGTCGATGTCCCAGATTTCCTTGATGCCGATACCGTAGTGCTGGGCGTCTGCGTCGGAGTCCAGGTTGTACTTCTTGATCAGCTGCTTGCCGATGTGGCCACGGCAGCCTTCGGCGAACAGGGTGTACTTGGCGCGCAGTTCCATACCGGGGGTGTAGTAACCCTCTTTCGGATGACCTTCGCGGTCCACGCCGAGATCGCCGGTGATGATGCCGCGAACGACGCCGTTCTCGTCGATCAGTGCTTCCTGGGCGGCGAAGCCCGGGTAGATCTCCACGCCCAGGCCTTCGGCCTGTTGGGCCAGCCAACGGCAGAGATTGCCCAGGGAGATGATATAGTTGCCCTCGTTGTGCATGGTCTTGGGCACGAAGAGGCCGGGAACCTTGATCGCGGAATCGGCATCCTTGAGCATATAGATGTCGTCGCGGGCTACCGGGGTGTTCAGCGGGGCGCCCAGGTCTTTCCAGTCAGGGAAGAGTTCGTTCAGGGCTCGCGGTTCGAATACGGCGCCAGAGAGGATGTGGGCGCCGACCTCGGAACCCTTCTCGACCACGCATACGCTGATCTCTTGACCAGCTTCCGCGGCCTTCTGCTTCAGTCGGCACGCGGCGGACAGGCCAGCGGGGCCGGCGCCGACGATGACGACGTCGAATTCCATGTATTCGCGTTCCACAGTCAATCTCCTCAAGGCTCTTCGATATTTTGTGTTGGAGGGCTAGGCTCAATCCCTGACCTGAGCCGGCGCATTATATCCAGCACCCAAGGCTGGTCCAATACAAACGTTTGTTTGAATTTTGTGAAGCCCTGATAGGATAAGGCTCTGCGGCTTATGGCAGGGCATTCTGCTGTATTGACCCGAATAGGCGATCCGGTCAAGATACGGGCGGTTTTGCGCTCGCTGTCTGGGCTGACGTCGGTTCCGGCCGACCTGCATCACTGGCCAGGCTCGTCTTGGCGACATTCTTATTAACCGGAGAGTAACGAGGAATCCATGAAGGTTCTTGTAGCTGTCAAACGAGTGGTCGACTACAACGTCAAGGTCCGCGTCAAGGCGGACAACTCCGGCGTCGACCTCGCCAACGTGAAGATGTCGATGAACCCCTTCTGCGAAATTGCCGTAGAAGAAGCCGTCCGTCTGAAAGAAAAAGGCGTAGCGAGTGAAATCGTCGTCGTCACCATCGGCCCGAACACTGCTCAAGAGCAGCTGCGTACTGCCCTGGCCCTGGGCGCTGACCGCGCCATCCTGGTCGAGTCCGCCGACGAGCTGAACTCCTTGGCCGTGGCCAAGCTGCTGAAGGCTGTGGTCGAGAAAGAGCAGCCGCAGCTGGTCATCCTCGGCAAACAGGCCATCGACAGCGACAACAACCAGACCGGCCAGATGCTCGGCGCCCTCACTGGCTACGCCCAGGGCACCTTCGCCTCCAAGGTCGAGCTGGCGGGCGACAAGGTCAACGTCACCCGTGAAATCGACGGCGGCCTGCAGACCGTTGCCCTGGCCCTGCCGGCGATCGTCACCACCGACCTGCGCCTGAACGAGCCGCGCTACGCGTCGCTGCCGAACATCATGAAGGCCAAGAAGAAGCCGCTGGATGTGGTGACCCCGGACGCCCTGGGCGTTTCCACTGCCTCCACCGTCAAGACCCTGAAAGTCGAAGCGCCGGCTGCCCGTCAGGCCGGTATCAAGGTCAAGTCCGTGGCTGAACTGGTCGAGAAACTGAAGAACGAAGCGAAGGTGATCTGAGATGGCAATCCTGGTAATCGCTGAACACAACAACAGCGCGCTGGCAGCTGCCACCCTCAACACCGTGACCGCCGCTCAGAAGATCGGTGGTGATATCCACGTTCTGGTCGCTGGCCAGGGCGTCGGTGCTGCTGCCGAAGCGGCCGCCAAGGTCGCTGGCGTGTCCAAGGTGCTGGTCGCCGACCACGCTGCCTACGCGCACCAGCTGCCGGAAAACGTCGCTCCGCTGATCGCTGAGCTGGGCAAGGGCTACAGCCACGTGCTGGCGCCCGCCACCACCAACGGCAAGAACTACCTGCCGCGCGTGGCTGCCCTGTTGGACGTCGACCAGATCTCCGAGATCATCGCCGTCGAAAGCGCCGACACCTTCAAGCGTCCGATCTACGCCGGCAACGCCATCGCCACCGTGCAGTCCTCGGCTGCCGTGAAGGTGATCACCGTGCGTTCCACCGGTTTCGACGCTGCTGCCGCCGAAGGCGGTTCCGCTGCTGTTGAAGCTGTGGGCACCGTGTCCGACGCCGGCAAGTCCGCCTTCGTCGGTGAAGAGCTGGCCAAGTCCGACCGTCCGGAACTGACCGCGGCCAAGATCGTCGTCTCCGGCGGCCGTGGCATGCAGAACGGTGAGAACTTCAAGCACCTGTACGCCCTGGCCGACAAGCTGGGCGCTGCCGTGGGTGCGTCCCGTGCCGCTGTCGACGCCGGTTTCGTGCCGAACGACATGCAGGTTGGCCAGACCGGCAAGATCGTTGCCCCGCAGCTGTACATCGCCGTGGGCATCTCCGGTGCCATCCAGCACCTGGCCGGCATGAAGGACTCCAAGGTCAT